>NZ_JBHXSC010000019.1:0-100935 GCF_042716505.1 Streptomyces sp. NPDC058674 | reverse complement strand
GGGCTCAGCCCAGCGCCGACTTCACGACGTCGGCGAGCCGCCCGGCGATCGCGCGGGCCTGCTCGATGTCGGCGGCCTCGACCATCACCCGTACGAGCGGCTCCGTACCGGACGGACGCAGCAGCACCCGCCCGGTGGTGCCGAGCTCGCGCTCGGCGTCGGTGACCGCCGCGGCGAGCTCGGCGGAGGTCGTCACCCGGGACCTGTCCACGTCGGGCACGTTGACCAGGACCTGCGGCAGCCGCGTCATCACGCCCGCCAGCTCGGCCAGGGACCTGCCCGTCGCCGCGACGCGCGCCGCCAGCAGCAGGCCGGTCAGCGTGCCGTCGCCGGTCGTCGCGTGGTCGAGGATGATCACGTGGCCGGACTGCTCGCCGCCCAGGGCGTAGCCGTGCTGCTTCATCGACTCCAGCACGTACCGGTCGCCGACCCCGGTCTGCACGACCTGGATGCCCTCGGCCTCCATGGCGAGCTTGAAGCCGAGGTTGGACATCACGGTTCCGACGACCGTGTTCTCGCGCAGCTGGTCCGCCTCGCGCATGGCCAGGGCCAGCACGGCGAGGATCTGGTCGCCGTCGACCTCCGCGCCGGTGCCGTCCACGGCCAGGCAGCGGTCGGCGTCACCGTCGTGCGCGATGCCGAGGTCGGCGCCGTGCTCGACCACCGCGGCCTTGAGCAGGCCGAGGTGGGTCGAGCCGCATCCCTCGTTGATGTTCAGGCCGTCGGGCTCCGCGCCGATCGTGACGATCTCCGCGCCGGCCCGGGTGAAGGCCTCGGGCGAGACGTACGCGGCAGCCCCGTGCGCCTCGTCCAGGACGACCTTGAGGCCGTCCAGGCGATTGGGGAGGACCGCGATCAGGTGGGCGACGTACTTGTCGAAGCCCTCGGTGTAGTCGGAGACCCGGCCGACACCGGAGCCGGTGGGCCGGTCCCACGGGGCACCGGTGCGGTGCTCCTCGTAGACGGACTCGATCCGGTCCTCCAGCTCGTCGGCGAGCTTGTGGCCGCCGCGCGCGAAGAACTTGATCCCGTTGTCGGGCATGGCGTTGTGGCTGGCCGAGAGCATCACGCCGAGGTCGGCACCCAGCGCACCGGTGAGATACGCCACCGCCGGGGTGGGCAGCACACCGACGCGCAGGACGTCCACGCCCGCGCTCGCGAGACCGGCCACGACGGCGGCCTCCAGGAATTCACCGGAGGCCCGGGGATCACGGCCGACCACGGCGGTGGCCCGGTGGCCCGCGAAGGAGCCCGCCTCGGCCAGTACATGGGCAGCCGCGACGGAGAGGCCGAGCGCGAGCTCAGCCGTCAGATCCGCGTTGGCGACGCCGCGTACACCGTCCGTCCCGAAGAGTCGTCCCACTGTTGTCCTCCCGAGTTTCTGCTTCGCGTGTGACCGCTTGTGACAGATATGTGCCGCTTGTGGCGGTAAACGAACCGCCCCGGCAGCACAGAGAGTGCTGCCGGGGCGGTTTCGTTGCAGAACAGCAGGCGCAGATTAACGCTTGCTGTACTGCGGAGCCTTACGGGCCTTCTTGAGACCGGCCTTCTTGCGCTCGACCGCACGGTCGTCGCGGGAGAGGAAGCCGGCCTTCTTCAGCGCCGGGCGGTTGTTGTCCACGTCCGCCTCGTTCAGCGCACGGGCCACGCCGAGGCGCAGGGCGCCGGCCTGGCCGGAGACGCCGCCACCCGCGATGCGGGCGATGATGTCGTAGCGGTTGTCCAGCTCGAGCAGCTTGAACGGCTCGTTGACTTCCTGCTGGTGCACCTTGTTGGGGAAGTAGTCCTCAAGGGTGCGACCGTTGATCTTCCACTTGCCGGTGCCCGGAACGATCCGGACGCGGGCGATGGCGTTCTTGCGACGGCCCAGGCCGGCGGCCGGCTGGGGGTCGCCGAAGCGGCCGGCAAGGGACTCGGAGGTGTAGTCGCCCTCGGCGACGACCTCGGACTCGCTGGTGTACTCCTCGACGTTGCCCTCGAACTCGTCGACGGGGGTCGTCTCGGCGGTGGTCTCGGCCACGATGCTCCTCAGAATTTTCTACGTCTTAGGGGGTGGCCGGAACTACTGCGCGACCTGGGTGATCTCGAACGGCACCGGCTGCTGGGCAGCGTGGGGGTGCTGGTCGCCCGAGTAGACCTTCAGCTTGGACAGCATCTGACGGCCCAGGGTGTTCTTGGGGAGCATGCCCTTGATGGCCTTCTCGACGGCCTTCTCGGGGTTGTTCGCGAGGAGGTCGTCGTAGCGCACCGAGCGGAGGCCGCCCGGGTAGCCGGAGTGGCGGTACGCCATCTTCTGGGTCGCCTTGTTGCCGGACAGGTGCACCTTGTCGGCGTTGACGACGATCACGAAGTCGCCCATGTCCATGTGGGGGGCGTAGGTCGGCTTGTGCTTGCCCCGCAGGAGGGCAGCGACCTGGGTCGCCAGACGGCCGAGGACAACGTCCTGGGCGTCGATGACGAGCCACTGGCGCGAGATGTCGCCGGGCTTGGGGCTGAACGTACGCACGCGTATGCCTTCGCTTCTTCAGTGGTGGTATCCCGAGGGCGCAAGCCCCACGGGAAGGTCCTGACAGGGTCACCACGGACGATCACGACAGCCCTCGTTCACATCGGGGACGCAACCCGTGTGAACTGCTGGTCATCGGTCCGGTGGACCGGCGCAAGGCCCTTTCACGTGAGAATGAGCAAGCCAATACGCATAACAAACCAGCAGAGTACCCAAGCAAACCCGTACGGGTCAAAACGCGGTCCGCGATGCCGATTCTGCTGGCGTCGCGGCGCACTCCGGTTCGGTCCTGGGTGGGGACCCCGCAGTTGTTACTGGGCCCAGGATAACCCGGCCGGAGAGCAGCGCGTGACGCGCCAGCAGGATCGCCAGCCCGCACAGGGTGGCGCAGTCCTTGAAGGCCCGCCGCTTGGCCTCCAGCTCCGAGGGCCACGGGATGCCCGCCAGCTGGGGCCCGAGGGCCGCCCAGAACCAGGGCGAGCGCGGCATCGAGCCCGGCCGCACCGCCGAGGCGAGCAGCAGCGGCACCACCACCAGCAGGTAGTGGTCGAAGGACGGACGCGACACCAGGAATGCGGCGAGCATCACCATGCAGGCCGTCTCCGCCAGCCGCAGCTGCCCCTCGTCGCACTCGTCGGGCCGCCGCCAGCGGACCCAGGCCCCCCACAGGCCGACCCCGGCACCCGTGAAGGCCACGAGCACCGCCAGCGGCTCCGGGACCCCCAGCCGCGGCAGCACCGCGATCGGCGAGGCGTCCCACGGCAGCGCGTAGGCGTCCTGCCCGTTGAGCAGGAACGGCAGGGTCTTGGTGAAGAACAGCGACGGGCTCGGCATCAGCAGCGCCCCCGCCAGGGAGAGCCCCAGCGGCAGCAGCACGGCCGCGGCCAGCCCCCGCCACTGCCGGGCCAGCAGGAAGAGCAGCCCGATCGGCACCAGCATCGGCTTGCACGCGATGGCCAGCCCGATCACCACCCCGGCCGCCCCCCACCGCCTGTGGTGCGCGAGCAGCAGCGCCACCGGCAGCGCGGCCGCCGAGATGGCCGTCCAGTTCCCGATCAGCACGAGGTTCACGTACGGCTTGTAGGCCAGGGCCAGGACCGGGAGGCCGAGGACCGCGAAGCGCGAGCGCAACGGCACCGAGAACAGCCGCAGCGCGGCCAGCCAGCCGGCGCCCAGCAGCCCCGACATCCCCATCGGCAGCGCCCAGCGGAGCACGGTCTGCGGGAGCAGCGCCTCCGGTACGGCCATCAGCACCGCGCTGGGCAGGTACAGGAAGCGCTTGTCCTCGTACGGGGAGCCGCCCTCCAGGAGCGTCTGCGCGGCCTTCACCACGAAGGCGTTGTCCGAGCCCCAGTTCTGCCGCAGGCTCGTGGAGACCGCGATCCCCACGAGCACCGCCAGCGAGACCAGCCGCCAGGGCCGCGAGGCCGGCCGCAGCAGCCAGTCGACCAGCCGGTTCCCCGAGTCGATGCCCCGGAAGGCCTCGGCCTCCCACTTCATCAGCCAGATGCTAGGGCGCAGCCCCACGACGCATTCCCCTCAGTCCTCAGAGGGGGCGGTCTCCCCCTAGCGCTTGCGCTCGACTCTACGTTCGTCCCAGACGGGCTCCTGAGTCTCCCGCACAACACCGTCCGAACCGAAGACCAGGTAACGGTCAAATGTGCGCGCGAACCACCGGTCGTGCGTGACACACAACACAGTGCCGTCATACGCCTCCAGCCCGTCCTGCAGCGCCTCCGCCGATTCCAGGTCCAGGTTGTCCGTCGGCTCGTCCAGCAGCAGCGCCGTCGTGCCCGCCAGCTCCAGCAGCAGGATCTGGAAACGGGCCTGCTGGCCGCCCGAGAGCTTGTCGAAGGGCTGGTCGCCCTGGCGCTCCAGCTCGTACCGGCGCAGCACCGACATCGCGGCGCCCCGGTCCTTGGCGCTCTCCGTCCACAGGATGTCGACGAGGGTGCGCCCGAAGAGCTCCGGGTGCGCGTGGGTCTGCGCGAAGTGGCCGGGAACCACCCGTGCGCCCAGCTTCCAGGCGCCGGTGTGCTTGACGTCCTCACCGGCGAGCAACCGCAGGAAGTGCGACTTGCCGGAGCCGTTGGAGCCGAGGACCGCGACCCGCTCCCCGTAGAACACCTCCAGCGAGAACGGCTTCATCAGGCCGGTCAGCTCCAGGTTCTCGACCGTGAGCGCGCGCACGCCGGTACGGCCGCCCTTGAGCCGCATGGTGATCTCCTGCTCGCGCGGCGGCTCCGGCGGCGGGCCGGCCTCCTCGAACTTCTTCAGCCGGGTCTGCGCCGCGGCGTACCGGGAGGACAGCTCGTGGCTGATCGACGCCGCCTGGCGCAGGTTCAGCACCAGCTTCTTCAGCTGGGCGTGCTTCTCCTCCCAGCGGCGCTTGAGCTCCTCGAAGCGCGCGAAGCGCTCCCGGCGCGCGGCGTGGAAGGTGTCGAAGCCCGCGCCGTGCATCCACACGTCGGAGCCGTCCAGACCGGGCTCGACGCTGACGATCTTCTGTGCGGACCGGGCCAGCAGCTCCCGGTCGTGGCTGATGAACAGCACCGTCTTGCGGGTGGCGCGCAGCTGCTCCTCCAGCCAGCGCTTGCCGGGCACGTCCAGGTAGTTGTCCGGCTCGTCGAGCAGCAGCACCTCGTCGGGCCCGCGCAGCAGCGCCTCCAGGACGAGCCGCTTCTGCTCACCGCCCGACAGCGTGCGCACCTCGCGGAACTGCGCGGTGTCGTACGGCATGCCCAGCGCGGCCGTGGTGCAGACGTCCCACAGGGTCTCCGCCTCGTAGCCCTGGACGTCCGCCCAGTCGCTCAGCGCCTGCGCGTACGCCATCTGCGCGGCCTCGTCGTCCACCGTGAGGATCAGGTGCTCGGCGCGGTCCACCGCCGCGGCGGCCTCGCGTATCCGGGGCCGGGAGACCGAGACCAGCAGGTCCCGCACGGTCGTCTCGTCCCGCACGGAGCCCACGAACTGCGACATCACGCCGAGGCCGCCGCTCACGGTGGTCCCGCCGCCGTGCGGCTGGAGCTCACCGGAGATCAGCTTGAGCAGGGTGGTCTTGCCGGCGCCGTTCGCCCCCACCAGGGCCACCACCGACCCCTCCCCCACCCGGAAGGAGGCGTCGGAGAGGAGCACCCGCCCGTCGGGAAGGTAGTACTCCAGGTGGCTGGCTTCGAGATGTCCCATGCGGGGCATTGTCCAGGCCCGACACCGATCCGCCCAAACGGATTAGACCGGGGTCAGCAGCAGCCGGCCCCGGGGAGGGTCCTCATGTTCCGCGCTTCCTTGCTGCGGGCGGCCAGCAGCTCGTCGGCGGGGTAGCCGACCTCCTCCAGCGTCAGGCCGTGCGGCTTCACCACGTGCACCGAGGAGTCCCGTACGGCGGCGGCCAGCACCTGCCCGGGCCACTCCACGGGCCGGTGCCCGTCGCCGACGTGCAGCAGCGCGCCGACCAGCGAGCGGACCATGTTGTGGCAGAAGGCGTCGGCCCGCACGGTGGCGGTCACGATCCCGTCCCCGTCGCGCACCCAGCTGAGCTGCTGGAGCGTACGGATCGTCGTGGCGCCCTCGCGCTTCTTGCAGTACGCGGCGAAGTCGTGCTCGCCGAGCAGCGCGGCGGCCGCCTCGTTCATGGCGTCGACGTCCAGCGGCCACTGGTGCCACAGCACGTGCCCGCGGCGCAGCGGGTCCACTCCGGCCGGGTGGTCGCCTACGCGGTAGGCGTAGCGGCGCCAGATGGCGGAGAAGCGCGCGTTGAAGCCCTCGGGGGCCTGCGCGGCCCGCCACACCCGCACGTCGTGCGGCAGGCGCCCGGCGAGGCGGCGCAGCAGCTTGTCGTGGTGCTCGGCCCACACCTCCTCGGCCAGGTCGAACTGCGCGACCTGGCCGCGCGCGTGCACGCCGGCGTCGGTGCGCCCGGCCACGGTCAGCTCGACGGGCTCCTTGAGCCGCATCACGGTCTGCAGGGCGCTCTCCAGCTCGCCCTGCACGGTCCGCAGCACGCGCTGCTTCGCCCAGCCGGAGAAGTCCCTGCCGTCGTACGACAGGTCCAGCCGCACCCGGACGTGCCCGGGCTCCACCTCGTCACTCACGCAACCGATCCTCTCAAGACGCGCGGAAGAAACAGAACGGGCCCGCCCCGGGAAGGGGGCGGGCCCGTTCAGAGCCGTTCAAGCAAGCGAGATCCCGGAGGATCAGGCCTCCTTGGTCTCCTCGGCGGGGGTCTCGACGGCCTCCGCCTCCTTGACCGCGCGCTTGGTGGCGGCCTCGGCCTCACCGGTGGCCTGCTGGGCGACCGTAAGGGCCTCGACCAGCTCGATCACGGCCATCGGGGCGTTGTCGCCACGACGGTTGCCGATCTTGGTGATGCGCGTGTAACCACCGGGGCGGTTCTCGTAGCGCGGGGCGATCTCGGTGAAGAGCGTGTGCACGATGCTCTTGTCCGTGATCGTCTGCAGCACCAGGCGACGGTTGTGGATGTCGCCCTTCTTGGCCTTGGTCACCAGACGCTCGGCGTAGGGACGCAGGCGGCGGGCCTTGGCCTCGGTGGTGGTGATGCGGCCGTGCTCGAAGAGCGACTTCGCGAGGTTCGCGAGGAGGTGCTTCTCGTGCGCGGCGCTGCCGCCCAGACGGGCACCCTTTGCGGGACGCGGCATGGTCATACTCCTTCATATCTGCACCGGCCGTGTCAGGTACCGGTGTCAGTTCCCCCGGGGCGGCTGCCCCGGGAAAGTCCTACGGACCCGGCAGGCGGTCGAGGTCGGGACCCCGGCCGCCTGCGACGGGAAGAATCAGTACTGCTCGGTCTCGACGAAACCGGCGTCCGCGTCGTCGTCGGCGCCGAAGGCGTCGGCGGCGGCGGTCGGGTCGAATCCGGGCGGGCTGTCCTTGAGGGCCAGGCCCATGCCGGCCAGCTTCGCCTTGACCTCGTCGATCGACTTCGCACCGAAGTTGCGGATGTCGAGCAGGTCGGCCTCGGAGCGGGCCACGAGCTCACCCACGGAGTGGATGCCCTCGCGCTTGAGGCAGTTGTACGAGCGGACCGTGAGCTCGAGCTCCTCGATCGGCAGCGCCAGATCGGCGGCGAGCGCGGCGTCCGTCGGGGACGGGCCCATGTCGATGCCCTCGGCGTCGATGTTGAGCTCGCGCGCCAGGCCGAACAGCTCGACCAGGGTCTTGCCCGCCGACGCCATGGCGTCACGCGGGCGCATGGCCTGCTTGGTCTCGACGTCGACGATGAGCTTGTCGAAGTCGGTGCGCTGCTCGACTCGGGTCGCCTCGACCTTGTAGGTGACCTTGAGGACCGGGCTGTAGATGGAGTCGATCGGGATGCGACCGATCTCCTGGCCCAGCTGCTTGTTCTGGACGGCGGAGACGTAGCCGCGACCGCGCTCGACGGTCAGCTCCATCTCCAGCTTGCCCTTGCCGTTGAGCGTGGCGAGGACCAGGTCCGGGTTGTGCACCTCGACGCCGGCCGGGGGCGCGATGTCGGCAGCGGTGACCAGGCCGGGACCCTGCTTGCGCAGGTACATCACGACCGGCTCGTCGTGCTCCGAGGAGACGACCAGCTGCTTGATGTTGAGGATGATGTCGGTGACGTCTTCCTTGACACCCGGCACGGTGGTGAACTCGTGCAGGACGCCGTCCACGCGGATGCTGGTGACAGCGGCACCCGGGATCGAGGACAGGAGCGTACGGCGGAGCGAGTTGCCGAGGGTGTAGCCGAAGCCCGGCTCCAGCGGCTCGATCACGAACCGCGAGCGGTACTCGTCGACGACCTCTTCGGTCAGCGAAGGACGCTGAGCGATAAGCATGTGTGTTCCTTCAGTCGTGGACGCCCACTATTTGACGTCCGACGGGCACTACCTACAGCAAGGGTACGGGCGGCACGTCCCCCCGAAGGGGTTCGTACCGCCCGGACACTCAAAGACGCACAGGTGCGTCCGCTGCGTCAGACGCGGCCTTCCGCTTCGACGAAGCGGAAAGTCCGGCAGTCGTCAGACGCGCCGGCGCTTCGGCGGGCGGCAGCCGTTGTGCGGGGTGGGGGTGACGTCCTGGATCGAGCCGACCTCGAGGCCGGTGGCCTGGAGGGAGCGGATCGCGGTCTCACGGCCGGAGCCGGGACCCTTGACGAAGACGTCGACCTTGCGCATGCCGTGCTCCTGCGCGCGGCGGGCGGCCGACTCGGCGGCCATCTGCGCGGCGAAGGGGGTGGACTTGCGCGAGCCCTTGAAGCCGACGTGGCCGGCGGAGGCCCAGGAGATCACGTTGCCCGAGGGGTCGGTGATCGAAACGATGGTGTTGTTGAACGTGCTCTTGATGTGGGCGTGCCCATGAGCGACGTTCTTCTTTTCCTTGCGGCGCACCTTCTTGGCAGCGCCCTGACGACCCTTGGGGGGCATCTAAATCTCCTACGGGAGGTGGTCGGTCCTACAGCGCAAGACCGCTGAACAGGACTACTTCTTGCCCGGCTTCTTCTTACCGGCGATCGCGCGACGCGGACCCTTGCGGGTACGGGCGTTCGTGCTGGTGCGCTGACCGTGCACCGGCAGGCCACGACGGTGGCGAATGCCCTGGTAGCACTGGATCTCGACCTTGCGGCGGATGTCGGCCTGGATCTCGCGGCGGAGGTCACCCTCGGTGCGGAGGTTGGCGTCCACGTACTCGCGGATCTTGACCAGGTCCTCTTCGGCCAGGTCACGAACGCGGGTGTTCGGGTTCACACCGGTGGCCTCAAGGATCTCCTTGGACCGGGTGCGCCCGACACCGAAGACGTAGGTGAGTGCGATCTCCACGCGCTTTTCGCGCGGGATGTCGACACCGGAAACGCGTGCCATTCAATGGCTCCTGTGTGTTCGGGGGTCTTCAGCAGAACCAGTCCCGACCGCCGACCACGCCTGATGGGTGGTGGTACGCCCGGGTCCCCGGCCCCCGCCGGAGGTACCGCCGGCCCCGTTCAGGGCTGGGCGGGTTCTGCGTATGTACGTGTACTTACGTCGCGCGAAGAACTGCGGAAGGCAGGTCGGTCGGCGTGCGTCAGCCCTGGCGCTGCTTGTGGCGCAGGTTGTCGCAGATGACCATGACCCGACCGTGACGGCGGATCACCTTGCACTTGTCGCAGATCTTCTTGACGCTCGGCTTGACCTTCATGTTGGTGAGGTTCTCCGGGTCAGTGCCACCACCCGCGCCGGGACGAGATGCCCAGACGGAGTGACAACAAGATCTACTTGTATCGGTAGACGATCCGGCCACGCGTCAGGTCGTACGGAGAGAGCTCCACGACAACCCGGTCATCGGGCAGGATGCGGATGTAGTGCATGCGCATCTTGCCACTGATGTGCGCGAGGACCTTGTGACCGTTCTGGAGTTCCACCTTGAACATCGCGTTCGGGAGGGACTCGATCACGGTGCCCTCGATTTCGATGGCACCTTGCTTCTTGGCCACGCTTCGCCTTTCGAATCGGCTACCTTGATCGACCCCGTGTGCCATGCAGGCATGGAAGTGCACGGGAGCCGACGAGTCAGTCTACGACAGGGCATCCGGAAAGACGAATCCGGAAAGTTTGCCCCAGAGTCTAGATCATTAACCGAGCGGGTCCGGCGCGGTCGTCACGCCATACTCCGCCAGCTTCGCCTTGCCGCAGTCCGGGCTGGTCAGGACGATCGGACCGGCCTCGGTCAGCGCGATGGAGTGCTCCCAGTGCGAGGACCAGGTGCCGTCCGTGGTGATGACGGTCCAGTCGTCGGCCAGGACCTCCGTCTGGGCGGTGCCCAGGGAGACCATGGGCTCGATCGCCAGGCACAGGCCCGGGACGAGCTTGATCCCCTTGCCCCGCTTGCGCGAGACGTAGTTCAGCAGGTGCGGGTCCATGTGCATCTCGGAGCCGATGCCGTGGCCGCCGTAGTCCTCGATGATCCCGAACTTGCCGAGGCTGTGCTCGCCCGTGGACGGCCGCGGCTGACGCTTGATGTACGTCTCGATGGCCTTGGAGATGTCCACGAGGCGGTTGCCGAGCTTCATGGCGGCGATACCGGCCCACATGGACTCCTCGGTCACCCGGGAGAGCTCCACGAGCTCAGGCGCGTGCCCAGTGCCCACGAAGGCGGTGTACGCGGCGTCGCCGTGCCAGCCGTCGATGATCGCGCCGGCGTCGATCGAGATGATGTCGCCGTCCTTGAGGACGGTCTTGTCGTCCGGGATGCCGTGGACGACGACCTCGTTCACCGACGTGCAGATCGTCGCCGGGAAGCCGCCGTAGCCGAGGAAGTTCGACTTGGCGCCGGCGTCGTCGATGACCTTGCGGGCCACCATGTCCAGATCCCGCGTCGTGGCGCCCGGCACGGCCGCCTCGCGGGTCGCCGCGTGGATCGCGGCGACGACCAGCCCCGCCTCGCGCATCTTCGCGATCTGCTCGGGGGTCTTGATCTGGACCATGGGAACGTGCCTTCCAGCTTCGGAACGGGTCTTTTCAACAGTACGGCCGCGATGTCCCGGGGACACCGCGGCCGTACCTGCACAGCAGGGGGTACTACTTCTTCAGGGCGTCCATCGCGCGCCGGGTGATCTCCTGGACCTCACCGAGGGCGGGGATCGTCACCAGCAGGCCCTGGGCCTTGTAGTAGTCGATGATCGGCTCGGTCTGCGTGTGGTAGACGTCCAGCCGGTTGCGCACCGTGGCCTCGGAGTCGTCGTCACGCTGGTAGAGCTCGCCGCCGCAGGCGTCGCAGACCCCGTCGGCCTTCGGCGGGGCGTACGTCACGTGGAAGACGTGCGCGGAGTCGTTGCGGCAGATCCGGCGACCGGCGATCCGCTTGACGACCTCGTCCTCCTCGACCTCCAGGTCGAGGACGGCGTCCAGCTTCATGCCCGCGTCCTGGAGCATCGTGTCCAGCGCCGCGGCCTGCGAGACGTTGCGCGGGAATCCGTCGAGCAGGAAGCCGTTCACGGCGTCCGACTGCTCCATGCGGTCCTTGGCCATGCCGATGGTGATCTCGTCGGGGACGAGGTCGCCGGCGTCCATGAAGGCCTTCGCGCGCCGGCCGAGCTCGGTGCCCTGGCTGATGTTGGCCCGGAACAGGTCGCCCGTGGAGATGTGCGGGATCGACAGGTTCTTGGCGAGGAACGCGGCCTGCGTTCCCTTGCCCGCACCGGGCGGTCCGACGAGGACGATTCGCATCAGCGGAGGAACCCTTCGTAATTACGCTGCTGGAGCTGGCTCTCGATCTGCTTCACGGTTTCCAGACCCACACCCACGATGATCAGGATGCTCGTCCCGCCGAACGGGAAGTTCTGGTTCGCCCCGAAGCCCGCCAACGCCATCGTCGGCACAAGAGCGATGAGACCCAGGTACAGCGACCCCGGCCAGGTGATCCGGTTGAGTACGTAGCTCAGGTACTCGGCGGTGGGTCGACCGGCGCGGATACCCGGGATGAACCCACCATACTTCTTCATGTTGTCTGCAACTTCCTCGGGGTTGAACGAGATCGCCACGTAGAAGAACGCGAAGAAGACGATCAGGAGGAAGTAGACCGCGATGTAGTACGGGTGGTCGCCCTTGACGAAGTGCTTGCTGATCCAGGTGGCCCAGCCGGCCTTCGAGCCGCTGAACTGGACGATCAGCGCCGGGATGTAGAGCAGCGACGAGGCGAAGATGACCGGGATGACACCGGCCTGGTTCACCTTGAGCGGGATGTAGGTCGAGGTGCCTCCGTAGGCACGCCGGCCGATCATCCGCTTCGCGTACTGGACCGGGATGCGGCGCTGCGCCTGCTCGACGAAGACCACCAGGGCGACCATCGCGAGGCCGACGAGGATGACGACGCCGAACTCGACCCAGCCGTCCGCGATCTTGCCCTGGAGCTTGATGGTCCAGAGGGAGCCGACGAAGCCGGCGGCGATCGAGATGAACATCAGGATCGACATGCCGTTGCCGACGCCGCGGTCGGTGATGAGCTCACCGAGCCACATGACGACACAGGTGCCGGCGGTCATGGTGATGACCATGACGACGGTGGTGAAGATCGACCGGTCGGGGACGATCTGGCTGGCGAGCTGGCAGCCCTGGAAGAGAGCGCCCGTGCGGGCCGTGGCGACGAGGCCGGTGCCCTGCAGGATCGCCAGCGCGACCGTCAGGTAGCGCGTGTACTGAGTGATCTTGGCCGTGCCGGACTGGCCCTCTTTTTTGAGGTTCTCCAGCTTCGGGATGACCACGGTCAGCAGCTGCAGGATGATGCTCGCCGTGATGTACGGCATGATGCCGAGCGCAAAGATCGTGATCTGCAGCAGTGCACCACCGCTGAACATGTTGACCAGACCGAACAGCCCATTGCTGCTCCCTGCCTGGTCGACACAGAACTGCACGTTCTTGTAGTTCACGCCGGGTACCGGGATGTGGGACCCGAGGCGGAACAACGCGATGATGGCGAGCGTGAAGAGCAGCTTCTTGCGCAGGTCGGGCGTCTTGAACGCCCGGGCGAACGCGGTGAGCACGGTGCCTCCTGCGACCCCCGCGCTACTGCGTCAGAGGTGACGGTCTGAGGGATCGACGAATACGTACAAGCAAAGGTGCAGGCCACCTTACCGGCGACACGGCCCTCCGTGGAACGACCAACCGGGGATGCCCCATATGTGAGGCATCCCCGGTCGGGTTTCGAGCTATTTAGCCACGGTTCTCGTCTTAGACGAGCTCGGTGACAGTGCCACCTGCGGCGGCGATCTTCTCCTTGGCGGAGCCGGAGACGGCGTCAACCGAAACCTGCAGCGCCACGGAGATCTCGCCCTGGCCCAGGACCTTGACGAGGCTGTTCTTGCGAACCGCGCCCTTGGCGACCAGGTCGGCCACCGTGACCTCTCCACCCTCGGGGTAGAGAGCGCCGAGCTTGTCCAGGTTCACGACCTGGAACTCGGTGCGGAACGGGTTCTTGAAGCCCTTGAGCTTCGGCAGACGCATGTGGAGGGGCATCTGCCCGCCCTCGAAGCGCTGCGGGATCTGGTAGCGGGCCTTCTGGCCCTTCGTACCACGACCGGCCGTCTTACCCTTCGACGCCTCACCACGACCGACACGGGTCTTCGCGGTCTTGGCGCCGGGGGCGGGACGGAGGTTGTGGGCCTTCAGCGGGCTGTTCTCAGCCATGTTAGTCAACCTCCTCAACCGTCACGAGGTGGCGGACGGTCTGCACCATTCCGCGGAACTCGGGGCGGTCCTCCTTGACGACCACGTCGTTCAGGCGCTTGAGCCCGAGCGAACGCAGAGTGTCGCGGTGGTTCTGCTTGCTGCCGATGTACGACTTCGTCTGCGTGATCTTGAGGCGGGCCATTACGCACCCGCCCCGGCACGTGCACGAAGCAGGGCCGCGGGGGCGACGTCCTCGAGGGGCAGACCACGGCGAGCCGCGATCTCCTCGGGACGCTGCAGGCCCTTGAGGGCCGCCACGGTCGCGTGCACGATGTTGATCGCGTTCGAAGAGCCGAGCGACTTCGACAGGATGTCGTGAACGCCGGCGCACTCCAGAACGGCGCGCACCGGACCACCGGCGATAACACCGGTACCGGGGGAAGCCGGCTTCAGGAGCACGACGCCCGCGGCACGCTCGCCCGTGATCGGGTGAGGGATCGTGCCCTGGATGCGCGGAACCTTGAAGAAGCTCTTCTTGGCTTCCTCGACACCCTTGGCGATGGCCGCGGGAACTTCCTTGGCCTTGCCGTAACCGACACCTACAGTGCCGTCACCGTCGCCCACCACGACCAGCGCGGTGAAGCTGAAGCGGCGACCACCCTTGACAACCTTGGCGACGCGGTTGATCGCGACAACGCGCTCAACGTAAGCGGTCTTCTCGGCGGCAGGGCCACCGTCGCGACCCTTCCGGTCCCGCCGCTCGCCGCCACCGGCACCGCTTCCGCGGCGCTGGGGTCCAGCCATTGGATTACCTCTCTCTGTTACGTCCGTGAGTCCCGGAACCGGGGCTTAGAACTTCAGCCCGGCTTCGCGGGCGGCGTCAGCCAGAGCGGCAATGCGCCCGGCGTATCGGTTGCCACCGCGGTCGAACACGACGGTCTCGACACCCGCAGCCTTGGCACGCTCGGCGACGAGTGCGCCGACGGCCTGGGCCTGGGCGCTCTTGTCGCCTTCGCCACCGCGGATCGAAGTGTCCAGGGTCGACGCGGACGCCAGGGTGTGACCCTGGAGGTCGTCGATGACCTGAGCAACGATGTTGCGGTTGGAACGCGTCACGACGAGGCGCGGACGCTCCGCCGTACCCGAGACGTGCTTGCGGATGCGGATGTGGCGGCGGGCCTTGGCGGCACGCTTGTACGCGTCGCCCTTGGCGATCTTCACACCGTATGCCATGGCTACTTACCAGCCTTTCCGACCTTGCGGCGGATGACTTCGCCGGCGTACTTGACACCCTTGGCCTTGTACGGGTCGGGCTTCCGCAGCTTGCGGATGTTGGCGGCGACCTCGCCGACCTTCTGCTTGTCGATGCCCTCGACCGAGAACTTGGTGGGCGACTCGACCTTGAAGGAGATGCCCTCGGGCGCCTCGATCAGGATCGGGTGGCTGTAACCAAGCTGGAACTCCAGGTTGGAGCCCTTCGCGGCGACGCGGTAACCGACACCGCTGATCTCGAGAGCCTTGACGTATCCCGTGGTCACACCGGTGATCATGTTCGCCACCAGCGTGCGGGACAGGCCGTGCAGGGCCTTGTTCTGACGCTCGTCGTTGGGGCGGGTGACGTTCAGAACGCCGTCCTCACCCTTCTCGACTGCGATGGGAGCCTTCACGGTGTGCGTGAGGGAGCCCTTGGGGCCCTTCACGGCAACCGTGGCGCCATCGATGGTGACGTCCACACCGGCGGGAACCTGGATGGGGAGCTTGCCGATTCGCGACATTGCTTTTCCTCCGTTCCCGACTACCAGACGTAGGCGAGGACTTCCCCACCTACGCCCTTCTTGCCTGCCTGCTGGCCGGTGAGCAGACCGTGGGACGTGGAGATGATCGCCACGCCCAGGCCGCCGAGCACCTTGGGCAGGTTGGTGGACTTCGCGTACACGCGCAGACCGGGCTTCGAGATCCGCTTGATGCCCGCGATGGAGCGCTCACGGTTCGGCCCGAACTTCAGCTCGAGGACGAGGTTCTTGCCGACCTCGGCGTCCTCGACCTTCCAGCCGGTGATGAAACCCTCTTGCTTGAGGATCTCCGCGATGTGCGACTTGATCTTGCTGTGCGGCATCACGACGGTGTCGTGGTACGCCGAGTTAGCGTTACGCAGACGCGTGAGCATGTCTGCGATCGGGTCAGTCATGGTCATGAAGTGGCCTTCGGCCTCTCTCGCCGGGGTTTCCTGTATGCGCCATCCCTCTCCCCACTCAGTGGCGGGACGGGTGCGGTGCGGGGACCTACGGCGTAGTAAGTCGTTATGGGCGGCAGACGCCCAACCACACAAGCCTACGGCATGCGCGGCTGGGCATCTGCCGACCAGATGCTTACCGAGAGTGCCTGGTACCCCTCAAGTCCTTGCGGACGAGGAGGAGTTACCAGGAGCTCTTGGTCACGCCCGGCAGCTCGCCACGGTGAGCCATCTCACGAAGGCACACGCGGCACAGGCCGAACTTGCGGTACACGGAGTGGGGGCGACCGCAGCGCTGGCAGCGGGTGTACGCACGCACACCGAACTTGGGCTTGCGGGCAGCCTTCGCGATGAGAGCCTTCTTCGCCATCTCGCTTACGCCTCCTTGAAGGGGAAGCCGAGGTGACGAAGGAGGGCGCGGCCCTCGTCGTCGTTGGTCGCCGTGGTAACCACGGTGATGTCCATACCCCGGGTACGGTCGATCTTGTCCTGGTCGATCTCGTGGAACATGACCTGCTCCGTGAGACCGAAGGTGTAGTTGCCACGGCCGTCGAACTGCTTCGGCGACAGACCACGGAAGTCACGGATACGCGGCAGCGCGAGCGACAGCGTACGGTCCAGGAACTCCCACATGCGGTCACCACGGAGGGTGACGTGGCAGCCGATCGGCTGACCCTCGCGCAGCTTGAACTGCGCGATGGACTTCCGGGCCTTCGTGACGGCCGGCTTCTGACCGGTGATCGTCGTCAGGTCCTTGATGGCGCCGTCGATCAGCTTGGAGTCGCGGGCGGCGTCGCCCACACCCATGTTGACCACGATCTTCACGAGGCCGGGGATCTGCATGACGTTCTCGTAGGAGAACTCCTCACGCAGCTTGCCCGCGATGTCCTCGCGGTACTTCGTCTTGAGACGCGGAGTGGTAGTCATCAGATGTCCTCACCCGTCCGCTTGGCAACGCGGATCTTGTTGCCCTCGTCGTCGAAGCGGAACCCGACGCGGGTAACGACCTTCTGGCCGTCCTTCTCCACAACCAGCTGAACGTTGCTGACGTGGATCGGCGCCTCGGTGATCACGATGCCACCGGTCTGGGACCCACCAGCGGTCTGACCGGCCTTGGTGTGCTTCTTGACCCGGTTGACACCCTCGACCAGGACGCGGTTGGCAGTGGGCATGGCCGCGATGACCTTGCCCTGCTTGCCCTTGTCCTTACCGGTGATGACCTGAACCAGGTCGCCCTTCTTGATCTTCATGCTTACAGCACCTCCGGCGCGAGCGAGATGATCTTCATGAACTTCTTCTCGCGCAGCTCACGGCCCACCGGGCCGAAGATACGGGTGCCGCGAGGGTCGCCGTCGTTCTTCAGAATGACGGCGGCGTTCTCGTCAAAGCGGATGTACGAGCCGTCCTGGCGGCGACGCTCCTTGACGGTGCGAACGATGACTGCCTTGACGACGTCACCCTTCTTCACGTTGCCACCGGGGATCGCGTCCTTGACGGTGGCGACGATGACGTCACCGATGCCCGCGTAGCGGCGACCGGAACCACCGAGAACACGGATGCAAAGGATTTCCTTGGCACCAGTGTTGTCGGCGATACGCAGTCGCGACTCCTGCTGGATCACGTGTATCTCCTGTTTGTCTGCCGGTTCCCGGCGGGGGCCTCACTCCGAAGAGCTGACGCCCCCACCGAGCCTGGCGGAACGAACCTGAGGGAAACCCCTCAGGTGCTTACTTGGCCTTCTCGAGGATCTCGACGATGCGCCAGCGCTTGCTCGCCGACAGCGGACGCGTCTCCATGATGAGGACGCGGTCGCCGACGCCGGCAGCGTTCTGCTCGTCGTGCGCCTTGAGCTTGTTCGTACGGCGGATGACCTTGCCGTACAGGGCGTGCTTCACGCGGTCCTCGACGGCGACGACGACGGTCTTGTCCATCTTGTCGCTGACGACGAGACCCTCACGGGTCTTGCGGAAGCCGCGGTCGGTCTTGTTCTCAGTCACGTTGTTCTCGCTCATCAGGCGCTCTCCACCGTCTCGATACCGAGCTCACGCTCGTGCATCAGGGTGTAGATGCGAGCGATGTCCTTGCGGACGGACCTGAGCCGGCCGTTGTTCTCCAGCTGACCCGTGGCCGCCTGGAAGCGGAGCTTGAACAGCTCCTCCTTGGCCTCGCGCAGCTTGCCAACGAGCTCCTCGTTGCCGAGCTCACGCAGCTCGGACGCCTTGGTTCCCGTCGCCATCACGACTCACCTGCCTCGCGCCGAACAATCCGGCACTTCATCGGAAGCTTGTGAGCAGCGCGGGTGAGCGCCTCACGAGCAATCTTCTCGTTCGGGTAGGACAGCTCGAACATGACCCGGCCCGGGTGCACGTTCGCGATCCACCACTCGGGAGAACCCTTACCGGAACCCATGCGGGTCTCGGCAGGCTTCTTGGTGAGCGGGCGGTCCGGGTAGATGTTGATCCAGACCTTGCCGCCACGCTTGATGTGGCGGGTCATCGCGATACGAGCCGCCTCGATCTGGCGGTTCGTCACGTACGCCGGGGTCAGCGCCTGGATGCCGTACTCGCCGAACGAGACCTCAGTACCGCCCTTGGCCATACCGCGGCGCTTCGGGTGGTGCTGCTTGCGGTGCTTGACCCTACGAGGGATCAGCATGTCGGTCAGGCCTCCGTTCCGGTGCTCTCGGCCGGAGCGGCGGCGGGAGCGTCGGCCTTGGGGGCCTCGGCACCAGCAGCCTGCTGCGGCTTGCGGCCACCACGGCCGCCGCGCTCGCCACCACGGCCACCACGGCCGGCGGGACGGTCGCCAGCGCCCTGCGCGCCACGGGCCGGGCGGTTACCCGCACGGGCCGCAGCGTTCTCGGCGCGAACCTCGGCGATGTTCTTGACGTCGCCCTTGTAGATCCAGACCTTCACACCGATACGGCCGAAGGTGGTCTTGGCCTCGAAGAAGCCGTAGTCCACGTTCGCGCGCAGCGTGTGCAGCGGCACACGACCCTCGCGGTAGAACTCGGAGCGGGACATCTCGGCGCCGCCGAGGCGACCGCCACACTGGATCTTGATGCCCTTGGCGCCGGCCTTCATCGTGCCCTGCATGCTCTTGCGCATGGCGCGACGGAAGGAGACGCGGGAGGAGAGCTGCTCGGCAACGGCCTGGGCAACCAGCTGAGCGTCGAGCTCGGGGTTCTTGACCTCGAGGATGTTCAGCTGGACCTGCTTGCCCGTGAGCTTCTCGAGGTCACCGCGGATGCGGTCGGCCTCGGCGCCACGGCGGCCGATGACGATGCCCGGACGAGCGGTGTGGATGTCCACACGCACGCGGTCACGGGTGCGCTCGATCTCAACCTTCGAGATGCCGGCGCGCTCCATGCCGGACGTCATCATCCGGCGGATGGCGACGTCTTCCTTGACGTAGTCCTTGTACAGCTTGTCGGCGTACCAACGCGACTTGAAGTCGGTGGTGATGCCGAGCCGGAACCCGTGCGGGTTTACCTTCTGGCCCATTACCGGGAACCTTCCTTGCTGCTGACGACCACGGTGATGTGGCTGGTCCGCTTGCGGATCCGGTAGGCACGGCCCTGCGCACGCGGACGGAACCGCTTCAGGGTCGGGCCCTCGTCCACGAACGCCTCGCTGATGACCAGCGAAGAGGCGTCCGGGTGGTTGTAGTTGTGTGCGGCGTTGGCAATGGCGCTGTCCAGCACCTTGCCAACCGGCACGCTCGCGGCCTGCGGGGCGAAACGCAGGACCGCCTGAGCCTCCGTGGCATCCATGCCACGGATAAGGTCCACCACTCGGCGGGCCTTCATGGGCGTGACGCGGATGTACCGCGCCTGGGCCCTGGCTTCCATGGTTGTCCCTTCGGTGTAAGTCATAGTCGTAACCACCCCGCCTTTAGCGGCGCTTCGACTTCCGGTCGTCCTTGACGTGGCCGCGGAAGGTGCGAGTCGGCGAGAACTCGCCGAGCTTGTGGCCGACCATCGACTCGGTGACGAACACCGGGACGTGGGTCTTGCCGTTGTGCACCGCGATGGTGTGACCCAGCATGCTGGGGATGATCATCGAGCGACGGGACCAGGTCTTGATGACGTTCTTGGTGCCGGCTTCGTTCTGGACGTCCACCTTCTTTACGAGGTGGTCGTCGACGAAGGGCCCCTTCTTGAGACTGCGCGGCATCTAAACCCGCTCCTAGCGCTTCTTGTTCGTCTTGCGGCGGCGGACGATGTACTTGCTCGAAGCCTTCTTCGGCGAGCGAGTACGACCCTCCTTCTGACCCCACGGGGAGACCGGGTGGCGACCACCACTGGTCTTGCCCTCACCACCACCGTGCGGGTGGTCAACCGGGTTCATCGCGACACCGCGGACGGACGGGCGAACGCCCTTCCAGCGCATGCGGCCGGCCTTGCCCCAGTTGATGTTCGACTGCTCGGCGTTGCCGACCTCGCCGACCGTGGCGCGGCAGCGCGCGTCGACGAGACGGATCTCACCGGACGGCATGCGGAGGTGGGCCATGACGCCCTCCTTCGCGAGCAGCTGCACGGACGCACCGGCGGAGCGGGCGAACTTCGCACCGCCACCGGGACGCAGCTCGATGGCGTGGATGGTCGTACCAACCGGGATGTTGCGCAGAGCGAGGTTGTTGCCCGGCTTGATGTCGGCCGTGGGGCCGTTCTCAATCCGGTCACCCTGCTGCAGGCCGCGCGGCGCGATGATGTAGCGCTTCTCGCCGTCGGCGTAGTGCAGCAGCGCGATGCGCGCGGTGCGGTTGGGGTCGTACTCGATGTGCGCGACCTTGGCCGGCACGCCGTCCTTGTCGTGACGACGGAAGTCGATCACGCGGTAGGCGCGCTTGTGGCCGCCACCCTGGTGGCGAACAGTGATCCGACCGGTGTTGTTACGGCCGCCCTTGCTGTGCAGCGGGCGAACCAGCGACTTCTCCGGCGTGGACCGCGTGATCTCGACAAAGTCGGCGACGCTGGAGCCACGACGGCCCGGGGTCGTCGGCTTGTACTTGCGGATACCCATTTCTCAGTCCTCGTCCGATTCCGGACGACTCAGGACTCCGTTAGGAGCCCTGGCCGCCGAAGATGTCGATTCGGTCGCCCTCAGCGAGGGTCACGATGGCGCGCTTGGTGTTCGCGCGCTTGCCGAAACCGGTCTTGGTGCGCTTGCGCTTACCCTGACGGTTGATCGTGTTGACCCCGGTGACCTTGACCGAGAAGACCGCCTCGACGGCCTGCTTGATCTGGGTCTTGTTGGCGCCGGGCGCGACGATGAACGTGTACTTGTTCTCGTCGAGCAGCGCGTAGCTCTTCTCCGAGACAACCGGCTTGATCAGCAGGTCGCGCGGGTCAGTGAAGGTCTTGCTGGTAACGGTCGCCTCAGACATCAGGCGTCGCTCCCTTCGGTCTCATCGGCCTTGGGGCCAGACACGAAGGACTCGAAAGCGGCCTGAGTGAAGACCACGTCGTCAGAGACGATCACGTCGTACGTGTTCAGCTGGCCCGGCTCCAGGATGTGGACCTGGGGCAGGTTGCGGGCGGACAGCCACGCGGCCTCGTCGGCGCGGTCGACGACCAGGAGCAGGTTCTTGCGCTCCGAGATCTTGCCGAACAGCGTCTTGGCGGCCTTCGTGGAGGCGGCACCCTCGACCACGCCGGTGACGACGTGGATGCGGGAGTGACGTGCACGGTCCGAGAGGGCACCGCGGAGGGCGGCGGCCTTCATCTTCTTCGGGGTCCGCTGGGAGTAGTCACGCGGCTGCGGGCCGTGGACGACGCCACCGCCGACGAACTGCGGGGCTCGGGTCGAACCCTGACGCGCGCGGCCGGTGCCCTTCTGGCGGTACGGCTTGCGGCCACCACCACGGACTTCGCCACGACGCTTGGTCTTGTGCGTGCCCTGACGGGCAGCTGCCAGCTGGGCGACAACGACCTGGTGGATCAGCGGAACGCTGGTCTTCGCGTCGAAGATCTCCGCGGGGAGCTCGACGGTACCGGCCTTGTCGCCTGCCGGCGAAAGGATGTCAATGGTGCTCATTACCTCAAGCCCCCTTGGCCGCGGTACGGACCAGGACGAGGCCGCCGTTCGGACCGGGGACTGCGCCCTTGATGAGGAGCAGACCCTTCTCCGCGTCAACCGCGTGGATGGTCAGGTTCTGGGTGGTGACGCGCTCGTTACCCATACGACCGGCCATGCGCATGCCCTTGAAGACACGCCCAGGGGTGGCGCAGCCACCGATCGAACCGGGGGAGCGGTGCTTGCGCTGGACGCCGTGACCGGCACCGAGGCCCTTGAAGTTGTGACGCTTCATGACACCGGCGAAGCCCTTGCCCTTGCTGTTGCCCGTGACGTCGACCTTGACGCCCGACTCGAACACAGCGGCGGTGATCTCCTGGCCGAGCGTGTACTCGCTGGCGTCGGAGGTGCGGAGCTCCACCAGGTGGCGGCGGGGGGTCACGTCGGCCTTGGCGAAGTGGCCCTTGAGGGGCTTGTTCACCTTGCGCGGGTCGATCTCGCCGAAGGCGATCTGGACCGACTCGTAGCCGTCGATGTCGTTCTTACGGACCTGGGTAACGACGCAGGGTCCGGCCTTGACCACGGTCACCGGGACGACACGGTTGTTCTCGTCCCAGACCTGGGTCATGCCGAGCTTCTCGCCCAGGACGCCCTTGATCTGCTTTGCCATCTTCTCGACGCCTCTCAGAGCTTGATCTCGATGTCAACGCCGGCCGGAAGGTCCAGGCGCATCAGCGAGTCAACGGTCTTGGGGGTCGGGTCGAGGATGTCGATCAGGCGCTTGTGCGTGCGCATCTCGAAGTGCTCGCGCGAGTCCTTGTACTTGTGCGGCGACTTGATGACGCAGTACACGTTCTTCTCAGTGGGCAGCGGCACCGGGCCCGCGACCGACGCACCAGTGCGCGTCACCGTCTCGACGATCTTCTTCGCCGAGGAATCGATGACCTCGTGGTCGTAGGCCTTGAGCCGGATGCGGATCTTCTGTCCCGCCATGGCTACTCCGTAGTCCTGTCTCTATGTGGAAACGCTCTGGCCCCCGGCTGGCTGCGGGACGTATCCCGCGGCCTCTCCTCCGACCCACGCGGTCGGGCGTGTCGCACACCCTCTACAGAAAATTCCCATACGGAAACTCCCTTGCGAAAGGGGTGCGGTCCCTGGACCGCGCTGCGGGGGAGAAACACCCACCGAGCGCCTGGTGACCACCGTGCTGACACTTCCCAGAAGATTCCCGTACGTCCGTCCCCATTGCTGCCCCGAGGGGCAGATTAAGGACGACGAGTACTGTGGGACTCGCTTCCGGTCCTCCCGGCGGGAGGCGCGCAGCATCGGCACTCAACCGAGCAACTTGATTAGTCTGCCATACGAGGCACGTACTGCGCCAATCGGGCCGAAGAGAATACCCCGCCACGCTGAGTGGTCAAACTGTCGGCCGCCCCGAACCGCCCGCCTCCCGGGCCCGGGCGGCCAGCCCGCCGAAGGCCGGGGTGCGCAGGGCCTCGGCCAGCTGCTCGCGCCAGTCGGCCGGCGGGGCCAGGCCCGCTTCGGCCCAGCGGTCGTGTCCGAGCACGCTGAAGGCCGGGCGGGCGGCCGGGCGCACGAAGGCCGCGGAGGTGGTCGCCCGGATCCGCTCCGGGTCCAGGCCGCTCAGCCGGTACGTCTCGCGCGCCAGGCCGTACCAGGTCGTACGGCCGCCCGCGGTGCCGTGGTAGACGCCCGCCGGGGCCCGGCCCTCCAGCGCGGCCCGGCCCAGTTCGACCAGTCGGGTGGCCAGGGCGCGGGACCAGGTGGGCTGGCCGTGCTGGTCGTCCACGACGTCGAGGGTGTCCCGCAGGGCGGCCAGCTCCAGCATGGTGGCGACGAAGTTCGCGCCGTGCTCCCCGTACAGCCAGGCCGTACGGACCACGTACCCGTCCCGCGGCAGGAGCTCGGCGACGGCCCGCTCCCCCGCGAGCTTGCCGCGGCCGTAGGCGTTGACCGGGCCGGTCGCGGCGGACTCCGGACAGGGCCGGGTGGCGGTCCCGGGCAGGACGTAGTCGGTGGAGACGTGCAGCAGGCGCGCCCCGGCCGCGGCGCAGGCCCCGGCGAGGACGCGCACCCCGGTGCCGTTGACGGCGGTGGCGGCCTCCTCGGCCGTCTCGGCGCCGTCCACGTCGGTCCACGCGGCGCAGTTGACGACCACGTCGGCGCCGGCGACGGCGGTCCGGACGGCGTCGGGGTCGGTGATGTCGAGATCGGCGCGGCCCAGGCCGGCGACCTCGGTACGGGCGTCCCGCGCCGCGGCGGCGGCCAGCTCGGCCAGGACGTCGCGGCCGAGCATGCCGGCGGCGCCGGTGACCAGCCAGCGGGCGGTTCCCGGGTGCGCGGTCACGTGCGCAGCGCCGCCTTCGCCTTCAACGGCTCCCACCAGGCACGGTTCTCGCGGTACCAGTCGACGGTGGCCCTGATGCCCTCCTCGAAGCCGGTCCGGGGGGCGTAGCCGAGCTCGTCACCGATCTTGCCGATGTCGATCGAGTAGCGCAGGTCGTGGCCCTTGCGGTCCTCGACCCGCTCCACCATGTCCCAGCCGAGGCCGAAGGCCTCCAGCAGGACGCCGGTGAGTTCCTCGTTGGTGAGCTCGGCGCCGCCGCCGATGTTGTAGACCTCGCCGGAGCGGCCCGCGCGCATCACCAGGTCGATGCCGCGGCAGTGGTCGGAGACGTGCAGCCAGTCGCGCACGTTGCCGCCGTCGCCGTACAGCGGGACCTTCCTGCCGTCCATCAGGTTCGAGACGAACAGCGGGATGACCTTCTCCGGGAACTGGTGGTGCCCGTAGTTGTTGGAGCAGCGCGTGACGACCACGTCCAGGCCGTGGGTGCGGTGATAGGCCAGCGCCAACAGGTCGGAGGAGGCCTTCGTCGCGGAATAGGGGGAGTTGGGCGCCAGCGGCCACTCCTCGGTCCAGGAGCCCTCGGCGATGGACCCGTAGACCTCGTCCGTGGAGATGTGCACGAAGCGGCCGACCCCGTGCGCGCGGGCGGCGTCCAACAGCACCTGCGTACCGAGGACGTTGGTCGTGACGAAGGGCCCCGCGCCCGCGATCGAGCGGTCCACGTGGGACTCGGCGGCGAAGTGGACGACGACGTCGTGACCGGGCATCACCCGGTCGACGGTCTCGGCGTCGCAGATGTCGCCCCGGACGAAGGTGTACCCCGAGTGGCCCGACACGGAAGCCAGGTTGGACTCGACACCGGAGTAGGTCAGCTTGTCGAGGACCGTGATCCGCGCGGCCGCATCCGCACCGAGCTGCTGTCGGACGAACTCCGAACCGATGAACCCGGCGCCGCCGGTCACGAGGATGCGCATAATCCGAAGACTAGCCGCCTGTCGAACGCCCCTCGCATAGGTTCTCCGCATGCGAGGAATCCTCTTAGCCGGTGGCACCGGCTCCAGACTCTGGCCGCTGACCCGGGCAGTCTCGAAGCAGCTGTTGCCCGTCTTCGACAAGCCGATGATCTACTACCCCCTCTCCACCCTGGTGATGGCGGGGATCAGCGAGATCCTGATCATCACCACCCCGGAGGACCGCGAACAGTTCGAGCGGCTGCTCGGCGACGGATCGCAGTTCGGCCTGCGGCTGGAGTACGCCGTCCAGGCGCGTCCGGAGGGCATCGCCCAGGCCCTCGTCCTCGGCTCCGACTTCATCGGCGACGCGTCCGTCGCGCTGATCCTCGGCGACAACATCTTCCACGGCAGCGGGCTCGGCACCCGGCTCGCCCAGCACACCGACCCCAAGGGCGGGCACGTGTTCGCCTACCCGGTGGCGGACCCGTCCGCGTACGGCGTGGTCGAGTTCGACGCCGGGGGCCAGGCCGTCTCCATCGAGGAGAAGCCGGCCAGGCCCAAGTCCCGCTACGCGGTGCCGGGGCTCTACTTCTACGACAACCGGGTCGTCGCGATGGCCGCCGGCCTCGAACCCAGCGCCCGCGGCGAGCTGGAGATCACCGCGGTCAACGACGCCTACCTGCGGGCCGGCGAGCTGCACGTCACGGTCCTCGACCGCGGTACCGCCTGGCTGGACACCGGCACCTTCGTGTCGATGGTGCAGGCCTCCGAGTTCGTCCGCGTCATCGAGGAGCGGCAGGGCCTCAAGATCGGCTGCGTCGAGGAGGCGGCCTGGCGGGCCGGGCTGATCGGCTCCGCGCAGCTGCGCCGGCTCGCCGAGCCGCTGACCAGGAGCGGGTACGGGGACTACCTGATGACCCTGCTCGCCGAGGAGGCCGTGCGGTGAGGTTCCGCGAGCTGTCCGTCGAGGGCGCCTTCGAGATCACCCCGCGGCTCCACGGCGACCCGCGCGGACTGTTCTCCGAGTGGTACCGCTCCGACCGGCTGGCCGAAGCGGTCGGCCACCCCCTGAGCCTGGCGCAGGGCAACCTCTCGGTCTCCTCCCGCGGCGTGGTCCGCGGCGTCCACTTCGCCGACGTGCCGCCCGGCCAGGCCAAGTACGTCACCTGCGTGCGGGGCGCCGTGCTCGACGTGGTCGTGGACCTGCGGGTCGGCTCCCCCACCTTCGGCCGCTGGGAGGGCGTACGGCTGGACGACGCCGACCGGCGCGCGGTCTACCTGTCCGAGGGCCTGGGCCACGGGTTCTGCGCGCTCGACGACGACGCCACGCTCGCGTACCTCTGCTCGGCGCCCTACAGCCCGTCCGGCGAGCACGCGGTCCACCCGCTCGACCCCGACCTCGGCATCGAGTGGCCGACGGCCGGGGCGCCGCGGCTCTCCGCCCGCGACGAGGCCGCCCCCACGCTGGCCGAGGCCCTCGCGAGCGGGCTGCTGCCCGACTATGCGGCCTGCACGGCCTTCACCGCGTCGCTCCGGGCGGGCTGACCCCGGGCCGGCGCACGGCCGGGGCCGGGTACGCCGAAGGGCCCCGCCCCACCGCCGAAGCGGTGGGCCGGGGCCCTTCAGTGCGACTCGGTGCCCGGTGGCCGGGCTACCAGGTCAGAGCACGGACTAGGCCGTGATCTTGGTGACCTGGCCGGCGCCCACGGTACGACCACCCTCACGGATGGCGAACTTCAGGCCCTCCTCCATGGCGACCGGCTGGATCAGCGCGACCGTCATCTCGGTGTTGTCGCCCGGCATGACCATCTCCGTGCCGGCCGGCAGGGTGACGACACCCGTGACGTCCGTGGTACGGAAGTAGAACTGCGGACGGTAGTTGTTGAAGAAGGGGGTGTGACGGCCACCCTCGTCCTTCGACAGGATGTAGGCCTGAGCCTCGAACTCCTTGTGCGGGGTGACCGAGCCCGGCTTGATGATGACCTGGCCGCGCTCGACGTCCTCGCGCTTGATGCCGCGGAGGAGCAGACCGACGTTCTCGCCGGCCTGGCCCTCGTCGAGCAGCTTGCGGAACATCTCGATACCGGTGACCGTGGTGGTGGTCTTCTCTTCCTTGATACCGATGATGTCGACGGTCTCGTTGACCTTCAGGACACCACGCTCGATACGGCCGGTGACGACCGTACCGCGACCGGTGATCGTGAAGACGTCCTCGACGGGCATGAGGAACGGCTTCTCGGTGTCACGCGGCGGGGTCGGGATGGCCTCGTCGACGGCGGACATGAGGCCGAGAAGCTTCTCGCCCCACTCCTTGTCGCCCTCGAGCGCCTTCAGCGCGGAGACGCGGACGACCGGAAGGTCGTCGCCCGGGAAGTCGTACTCGGAGAGCAGCTCACGGACCTCGAGCTCGACGAGCTCCAGGATCTCCTCGTCGTCCACCATGTCGGCCTTGTTCAGCGCGACGACGATGTAGGGGACGCCGACCTGGCGGGCCAGGAGCACGTGCTCCTTGGTCTGCGGCATCGGGCCGTCGGTGGCGGCGACCACGAGGATCGCGCCGTCCATCTGCGCGGCACCGGTGATCATGTTCTTGATGTAGTCAGCGTGACCCGGGCAGTCGACGTGGGCGTAGTGACGCGCCTCGGTCTGGTACTCGACGTGCGCGATCGAGATGGTGATACCGCGCTGGCGCTCCTCGGGAGCCTTGTCGATCTGGTCGAAGGCCGAGGCCTCGTTCAGGTCCGGGTACGCGTCGTGCAGCACCTTGGTAATGGCGGCCGTGAGGGTCGTCTTACCGTGGTCAATGTGACCGATGGTGCCGATGTTGACGTGCGGCTTAGTCCGCTCGAACTTCGCCTTCGCCACGGGGTCCTCCTGGAGAGTGGTTCTGTACGCCTTGCTCATCGGCGCCAGGTGATCTTTGCTGGATAGCCGGTTCCCCCGGGGCAGCGGGAGGGTTGCTCCTGATGCCCCAGAGGCTCCGGTGACAAGCCTAAAGCGTGTACTCGGAAGAGTTACTCGCCCTTGGCCTTCGCGATGATCTCCTCAGCGACGTTCCGGGGAACCTCGGCGTAGGAGTCGAACTGCATCGAGTAGCTGGCGCGACCCGAGGTCTTGCTGCGGAGGTCTCCGACGTAGCCGAACATCTCCGAAAGCGGCACGAGGCCCTTCACGAGACGCGCGCCGTGACGCTCCTCCATGGCCTGGATCTGGCCACGGCGGGAGTTGATGTCGCCGATCACGTCGCCCATGGACTCCTCGGGCGTGGTGACCTCAACGGACATCATCGGCTCGAGAAGTACGGGCGACGCCTTGCGCGCGGCCTCCTTGAAGGCCTGCGAACCGGCGATCTTGAAGGCGAGCTCCGAGGAGTCGACCTCGTGGTAGCCGCCGTCGAGAAGAATGACGCGGACGCCGGTCATCTCGTAGCCGGCCAGGATGCCGAACTGCATGGCCTCCTGCGCACCGGCGTCCACCGAGGGGATGTACTCCCTCGGGATGCGGCCACCGGTGACCTTGTTCACGAACTCGTACGCCGGGCCGTCGGCCTCGAGGATCGGCTCGATCGCGATCTGCACCTTGGCGAACTGACCGGTACCACCGGTCTGCTTCTTGTGGGTGTAGTCGTGACGCTCGACGGTCTTGCGGATCGTCTCACGGTACGCGACCTGCGGCTTGCCGACGTTGGCCTCGACCTTGAACTCGCGCTTCATACGGTCGACCAGCACCTCGAGGTGCAGCTCGCCCATACCGCCGAGGATGGTCTGGCCGGTCTCCTCGTCCGAGTGAACGTGGAAGGAGGGGTCCTCCTCCGCGAGACTCTGGATGGCGACACCCAGCTTCTCCTGGTCACCCTTGGACTTGGGCTCGATGGCGACCTGGATGACCGGAGCCGGGAAGTCCATGGACTCCAGGATCACGGGTGCCTTGTCGTCACACAGCGTCTCACCGGTGGTGGTCTGCTTCAGGCCCATGACGGCGACGATGTCGCCCGCGCCCACCGCGGCGATCTCTTCCCGCTTGTTCGCGTGCATGCGGTAGATCTTGCCGATGCGCTCCTTCTTGCCCTTGACGGAGTTCAGCACCGCAGTGCCGGCCTCCAGGCGGCCCGAGTAAACCCGGACGAAGGTGAGCTTGCCGAGGTGCGGGTCGCGCATGATCTTGAACGCCAGCGCCGCGAGCGGCTCGTCGTCCGAAGGCTTGCGCTTCACGACGACCTCGGCGTCACGGACGTCGTGACCCTCGATGGCCTCGATGTCCAGCGGCGACGGGAGGTAGCGGATGACGGCGTCGAGCAGGGGCTGAACGCCCTTGTTCTTGAACGCCGTGCCACAGAACACCGCGGTGATCGTGGCGCCGTTGCCCTTGCCCGAGCCGATGATGATGCGGCGGACGGCGGCGTGCAGCTGCTCGACGGAGGGCTCGGTGCCCTCCAGGAACAGCTCCATGAGCTCGTCGTCGTTCTCGGACACCTGCTCGATGAGCTTGGCGCGCCATTCCTCGGCGGCCTCGGTGTGCGTGGCCGGGATGTCGACGATGTCGTACATCTCGCCCTTGGTCGCCTCGGCGGACCAGACGAACGCCTTCATGGTGACCAGGTCGACAACGCCCTGGAAGTCCATCTCGGCACCGATGGGGAGCTGCATGACGATCGGAACCGCGCCGAGGCGCGACTCGATCATCTCGACGCAGCGGTGGAACTCGGCGCCGGTGCGGTCCAGCTTGTTGACGAAGCAGATGCGCGGAACGCCGTAGCGGTCTGCCTGACGCCAGACCGTCTCGGACTGCGGCTCCACACCGGCGACACCGTCGAACACGGTGACGGCGCCGTCGAGGACGCGGAGCGAACGCTCCACCTCGACGGTGAAGTCGACGTGACCCGGGGTGTCGATGATGTTGATGGTGTGGTCGACCTCGTCGAGAGGCCAGTGGCAGGTCGTCGCGGCGGACGTGATGGTGATACCACGCTCCTGCTCCTGCTCCATCCAGTCCATCGTGGCGGCGCCGTCGTGGACCTCACCGATCTTGTACGACACACCGGTGTAGAACAGGATGCGCTCGGTGGTGGTCGTCTTGCCCGCGTCGATGTGGGCCATGATCCCGATGTTGCGGACCTTGGCCAGGTCAAGCGAAGTGGTAGCCATAAGGCTTCGGTCTTCTCTCGGTCTCGATGTGGGGTGGGACTACCAGCGGTAGTGCGCGAAGGCCTTGTTGGACTCGGCCATCTTGTGCGTGTCCTCACGCTTCTTGACGGCCGCACCGAGGCCGTTCGAGGCGTCGAGGAGCTCGTTCATGAGGCGCTCGGTCATGGTCTTCTCGCGACGGGCGCGGGAGTAGCCCACGATCCAGCGCAGCGAGAGGGTCGCCGCGCGACCGGGCTTGACCTCGATCGGCACCTGGTAGGTGGCGCCACCGACACGGCGGGACTTGACCTCGAGGGACGGCTTGACGTTCTCCAGCGCGCGCTTCAGCGTGATGACCGGGTCAGCACCGGTCTTCTCGCGGAGGCCTTCCATGGCGCCGTAGACGATGCGCTCGGCGGTGGAGCGCTTGCCGTTCAGGAGGATCTTGTTGATGAGCGACGTCACCAGAGGAGATGCGTAGACCGGGTCGATGATGACCGGGCGCTTCGGGGCGGGGCCCTTACGAGGCATTCTTACTTCTCCTTCTTGGCGCCGTAGCGGCTGCGGGCCTGCTTGCGGTTCTTGACAGCCTGGGTGTCAAGCGCACCGCGGATGATCTTGTAACGAACACCCGGCAGGTCCTTCACACGGCCACCACGCACGAGCACGATCGAGTGCTCCTGCAGGTTGTGTCCCTCACCCGGAATGTAGGCCGTGACCTCGATGCCGGAGGTCAGACGCACACGCGCGACCTTACGGAGCGCCGAGTTCGGCTTCTTCGGGGTGGTCGTGAACACTCGCGTGCAGACGCCGCGACGCTGGGGCGAAGCCTCGAGCGCGGGGGTCTTTGTCTTCTCGACCTTGTCCTGCCGGCCCTTCCGGACCAGCTGCTGGATCGTAGGCACTACTTCTCCGGTTTCTGTGTGCCGTGTAGTGAAGCTAACCTGGAACATTTGCCGACCCACGCGGTCGGGTGTGTCGGATCCGGCGGACCTCCGTGCGGACACGGAGACGCTTGGATCGCGGTGGCCGATGCGGCTCACATGCGGTTGATGGACACGCACGAGAGCCTAGGCACACCCCAGGCACAAGGTCAGAGCGTACCTACCTCACAGAGGTAGGTCAAAACAAATGCCCAGCACGAAAACACGCCGGGCGCAAGCGGTGGCGCCCTCCCCCGCCCCGCACGGCTCCCCCGGGCGGCCCCCGGCGCCGGCCGGCACGGCCCGCCGCAGGCCGGCGGCGCCCCTAAGCTGCGCACTGCCCTCCGCGCAGCGCGCGAGAGTCGATCAGCAGGGAGCAGGGCATTGGGGACCGTGGCACCGGAGCCGACCAGCGTGGAACACGCCCCGCACCCCGGCCCGGAGCACCGGCCGCCCGAACCGGACCGCCCGTTCCCGCGCCGGCGCCGGCGCTCCCGCCGGTGGGGCCGGCCGCACGGTCCGCTGCTCGCCTTCCTCATCACTTCGGGTGCTTTCTGCGCGGCCTGGGCGGCGCGCGGCGCCTATCCCTTCGGCGCCACCGGCCGGGCCCTCAACGACCAGGCCAACCAGTACGTCCCCTTCCACCGCGCGCTGTGGGACCTGGTCCACGGACACGCCGCCGGCGACCTGCTCTTCACCTGGCACGGCGGCTTCGGCCAGCAGTTCCTCTCGGACTACCACACCTACCTCGGCAATCCGTTCTCCTGGACGGCCGTCCTGGTCCCCCGCGCCCACGTCGACCTGGCCGTCTTCGCCGTCACCCCGGTCACGATGGGCACCGCCGCGGCCGTCATGACGGTCTACCTCGGCCGGTTGCACCCCGGCCCGTGGTGGCAGCGCGGTGTCCTCGGCGCCTGCTACGGCCTGTGCGGATGGGCGCTCAGCGACGCCTCGTACATCCCCATGTGGCTCTGGGGCCTGGTCGCCCTCCCGCTGCTCGGCATCGCCGCGCAGTGGTGCCTGGAGGGGCGCCGCTGGCCCGGCGCGGCCCTGCTCGTCGCGCTCGCCTGGTACGGCAACTTCTACACGGCCATGATGGCCACGACGGCCGCCTGCGTCCTCCTCGGCGTCCGCCTCCTCACCCTCGACGCGCCCGCCCCCGGGCAGCGGCTGCGCGCCGCCTGGCGGGCCGCGACGGCCGCGGGGACGGGCATCGCGCTCACCCTCCCCCTCCTCCTGCCGTCGTTCCTGTCCAGCGGAGCCGCCCAGCCCACCCGGGCCGGCGCCTTCGACCCCGTACGGATCGACGTCTTCCTGGCGGGCCTGCTCCCGGCCACCCACCTGTGGGGCGGCCGCCCCCGGCTCTACATCGCCTCGCTCGGCCTGATCCTGGCCGGCGCCTTCGTCCTCAACACCTCGATCGCGCGCCGGACCCGGCTGGTGTGGACCGGCGCGGCGCTCCTGGTGGCCGCCTCCTTCCAGTTCCCGCCCACCCAGTACGCCTGGCACGGTCTCGCCGTGCCGAACGGCAACCCCTACCGGGAGGCCTTCGTCCTCAGCGGGATGCTGGTCGTCCTCGCCTGGCTGTCCCTGGCCCACCGCCCGCGCCCGCTCCACCTGGCCCTGGCGGCCGGCCTGCCGGCCGCGGCCGCCTTCGTGCTCCGCCGCACGGACGACTTCGGCGGCTGGACCTGGCCGGCCGTCCTGGGCGGCGGCGCGCTGTCCCTGCTGTCCCTGGTCCTGCTGAGCCTCGGCGAGCGGCGCCGGTTCCTGGTCCCGGCGGCCGCCGCCCTGATGGCCGCCGTCGTCTTCGCCGAGTCCACCGCGGCGGCGGTCAACGCCGACGCCCGCCGCGCCCGCGAGCGCTGGGCGAAGCCGGCCGCCACCTCGAACCGGTCCATCACGAACCACTTCGCCGCCGTCCGGGCGGTGGACGGCTGGCCCGCCCACCGGACCGACTCGGGCGCGCCGCAGACCTCGTACAACGACGCGCTCGCCCTGCGGGCGCAGGGGCCGCAGTACTACAGCAGCTACCTCCCGGCGGCCACGTACCAGGCGCTGGAGCCGCTCGGCTACGGCTACAAGAACGACGGCCGCACCCTCTTCGGCGCCGACAACCCGGTGCTCGACGCGATCTTCTCCATCGGGGCCCGGGTCCGCCCGGGGAGCGCCCCGGGCACCTGGACCGCGGTCCGCTTCCCCGCGCCCCCGCTGGTCACCGTACGGTCGGCCCCCTACACCTCGCCCCACCCGCCGGACAGCGTCTACGCCCGCCAGGAGACCCTCCTGGGCGCCACCGTGTACGAGGTCCCCCGCACCGCCCGCGCCGGCACCGCGGGCGGACAGCGCCTCACCGCCCGCTGCGCGCCGGGCTCCGAGGCCTTCTGGTACTCCCCCGACCTCTACGGCACCGTCTCCGCGGGCGGCCGCGAGCAGCCCCTGAACGGCTCCGCGACCGGGGTCACCCCCCTGGGCGGGGTCCCCGCCTCGGGCCGGGTCGACGTCCGGGTGCGGACCCGCGCCCGCGGGGGCCCGGTCGGCGCCTTCCCCCTCGGCTGCCTGGACCGCCCGGCGCTCGACCGGGCCGTCGCCCGCCTGACGGCCACCGGCGCCACGGGCGTCGAGACCGGCGGCCACACCGTCGAGGCCACCCTCCCGGCGGGCGCCACGGGGACGGCGGTCTTCGCGATGACCGCCGTCCCCGGCTGGCGGTGCTCGGCCCCCGCGGGCAGCTTCCACGGCCTGGTCTCGGTGCCCCTCTCCCCCGGCACGCGGAAGGTCGCCTGCACCTTCACCCCCCGCGGCCTCACCCCGGGCCTGGCCGCCGGCGCCCTCGCCCTCCTGGTCCTGGCCTCGACCGCCCTCACGTCCCTGCGCCGCCGGCGCCGCGCCTGACGCGCCCCGCGCCGGCCGCCGGGCCCCCGGGTACGCGGAAGCCCCCCGCGCTCCTCACGGAGTGCGGGGGGCTTCTGCTCACGCGCTGGGCGCTCTCGGACCTCAGCCGTTGTACGGGCCGTAGTCGTAGTCCTCCAGCGGGACGGCCTGGCCGGAGCCGGTGCCGAAGGGCGAGTAGTCGATGTCGTCGTAACCGACGGCCGAGTACATCGCGGCCTTGGCCTCTTCGGTGGGCTCCACCCGGATGTTGCGGTAGCGGGCGAGGCCCGTACCGGCCGGGATGAGCTTGCCGATGATGACGTTCTCCTTGAGGCCGATCAGGGAGTCGGACTTGGCGTTGATCGCCGCGTCCGTCAGAACCCTGGTCGTCTCCTGGAAGGACGCCGCCGACAGCCACGACTCGGTGGCGAGCGAGGCCTTGGTGATACCCATCAGCTGCGGGCGGCCGGAGGCGGGGTGTCCGCCCTCGGTGACCACACGACGGTTCTCGGTCTCGAACTTCGACCGCTCGACCAGCTCGCCCGGCAGGAGCTCCGCGTCGCCGGACTCGATGATCGTCACGCGGCGCAGCATCTGCCGGATGATGATCTCGATGTGCTTGTCGTGGATCGACACGCCCTGCGAGTTGTAGACCTTCTGGACTTCGCCGACCAGGTGGACCTGGACGGCACGCTGGCCGAGGATGCGCAGCACGTCGTGCGGGTTGGTGGCACCCATGGTGAGCTTCTGGCCCACCTCGACGTGGTCGCCCTCGTGCACGATGACCTTGGCGCGCTTCGAGATCGGGAAGGGAGTCTCGTCACTGCCGTCGTCGGGCGTGATGACGATCTTCTTGGTCTTCTCGGTCTCCTCGATCCGCACGCGGCCGGCGGCCTCGGAGATCGGGGCGACACCCTTCGGCGTACGGGCCTCGAAGAGCTCGACGACACGCGGCAGACCCTGCGTGATGTCGTCACCGGCCACACCACCGGTGTGGAAGGTACGCATCGTCAGCTGGGTACCGGGCTCACCGATGGACTGGGCGGCGATGATGCCGACCGCCTCACCGATGTCGACCAGCTTGCCGGTGGCGAGCGAGCGTCCGTAGCAGAAGGCACAGGTGCCGACCGCGGACTCACAGGTCAGGACCGAGCGGGTCTTGACCTCCTCGACGCCGTTGGCGACCAGGGCGTCGATGAGCACGTCACCGAGGTCGACGTTGGCCGGCGCGATGACCTTGCCGTCGATGACGACGTCCTCGGCCAGCATGCGGGCGTAGATCGAGGTCTCGACGTCGTCGGCCTTGCGCAGCGCGCCGTCCTCGCCGCGAACGGCGATCTTCAGCTTCAGGCCGCGCTCGGTGCCGCAGTCCTCCTCGCGGATGATGACGTCCTGCGAGACGTCCACCAGACGACGGGTGAGGTAACCCGAGTCGGCGGTACGCAGGGCGGTGTCCGCCAGACCCTTACGGGCACCGTGCGTGGAGATGAAGTACTCCAGGACGGTGAGGCCCTCACGGAAGGACGCCTTGATCGGACGCGGGATGGTCTCGTTCTTCGCGTTCGACACCAGACCGCGCATACCGGCGATCTGTCGCATCTGCATCATGTTTCCTCGGGCACCCGAGTCAACCATCATGAAGATGGGGTTCGTCTTGGGGAAGTTCGCGTTCATCGCCTCGGCAACCTCGTTGGTCGCCTTGGTCCAGATCGCGATGAGCTCCTGCGTGCGCTCGTCCTTGGTGATCAGACCGCGCTCGTACTGCTTCTGGACCTTCTCGTCCAGCTCCTCGTAGCCCTTGACGATGGCCTTCTTGGCCTCGGGCACGACGACGTCGGAGATGGCCACGGTGACGCCCGAACGGGTCGCCCAGTGGAAGCCGGCCGCCTTCAGGTTGTCGAGCGTCGCCGCCACGATGACCTTGGGGTAGCGCTCCGCCAGGTCGTTGACGATCTCGGAGAGCTGCTTCTTGCCCACCGAGTAGTCGACGAACGGGTAGTCCTCGGGCAGCAGCTCGTTGAAGAGCGCGCGGCCCAGGGTGGTGCGCAGCCGGAAGCTGTCGCCCGGCTGGAACTCCTGCTCGCCCTCTTCGGCGACCGGGTGCACCCAGCCCCGCGGCGGGATGGTGCCCACCGGGAAGCGGATGTCGACGGCCGACTGGAGCGCGAGCTCGCCGTTGTCGAACGCCATGGTCGCCTCGGCGGTCGAGCCGAACGCACGGCCCTCGCCCTTGACGTCACGGAGCTCGCCGTCGGTGGTCAGGAAGAACAGACCGAGGACCATGTCCTGGGTCGGCATCGTGACCGGACGGCCGTCGGCCGGCTTCAGGATGTTGTTCGAGGACAGCATCAGGATGCGGGCCTCGGCCTGCGCCTCCGCGGAGAGCGGCAGGTGCACGGCCATCTGGTCACCGTCGAAGTCCGCGTTGAACGCGGTGCAGACGAGCGGGTGGATCTGGATGGCCTTGCCTTCGACCAGCTGGGGCTCGAAGGCCTGGATGCCGAGGCGGTGCAGCGTGGGCGCACGGTTCAGCAGGACCGGGTGCTCGGCGATGACCTCTTCGAGCACGTCGTAGACGACCGTGCGGCCGCGCTCGACCATGCGCTTCGCCGACTTGATGTTCTGCGCGTGGTTCAGGTCCACCAGGCGCTTCATCACGAACGGCTTGAAGAGCTCCAGCGCCATGGCCTTGGGCAGGCCGCACTGGTGCAGCTTCAGCTGCGGGCCGACGACGATCACGGAACGCGCGGAGTAGTCCACGCGCTTGCCGAGGAGGTTCTGGCGGAATCGACCCTGCTTGCCCTTCAGCATGTCGCTGAGGGACTTCAGGGGGCGGTTGCCGGGACCGGTCACCGGACGGCCGCGACGACCGTTGTCGAAGAGGGCGTCCACGGCCTCCTGGAGCATGCGCTTCTCGTTGTTCACGATGATCTCGGGGGCACCGAGGTCAAGAAGGCGCTTCAGGCGGTTGTTGCGGTTGATCACGCGGCGGTACAGGTCGTTCAGGTCGGAGGTCGCGAAGCGGCCACCGTCCAGCTGCACCATCGGACGCAGGTCCGGCGGGATCACCGGCACGCAGTCCAGAACCATGCCCTTGGGCTTGTTGCTGGTCTGCAGGAACGCGGAGACGACCTTGAGGCGCTTGAGCGCACGGGTCTTCTTCTGGCCCTTGCCGGTACGGATGATCTCGCGGAGGCGCTCGGCCTCCTCCTCGAGGTCGAAGGACTCCAGGCGCTTCTGCAGCGCGGCGGCGCCCATGCAGCCGTCGAAGTACGTGCCGAAGCGGTCACGCAGCTCGCGGTACAGGAGCTCGTCGCCCTCCAGGTCCTGGACCTTGAGGTTCTTGAAGCGGGCCCACACCTCGTCGAGGCGGTCGATCTCGCGCTGGGCGCGGTCGCGGAGCTGCTTCATCTCGCGCTCGGCGCCTTCGCGCACCTTGCGGCGCACGTCGGCCTTCGCGCCCTCGGCCTCGAGCTCGGCCAGGTCGGTCTCGAGCTTCTTGGCACGGCCTTCGAGGTCCGCGTCGCGGCGGTTCTCGATCTGCTGGCGCTCGACGGAGACGTGCGCCTCCAGCGACGGGAGGTCGCGGGTGCGGCGCTCGTCGTCCACGAACGTGATCATGTACGCGGCGAAGTAGATGACCTTTTCGAGGTCCTTCGGCGCGAGGTCCAGCAGGTAGCCCAGGCGCGACGGGACGCCCTTGAAGTACCAGATGTGGGTGACGGGAGCGGCGAGCTCGATGTGGCCCATCCGCTCGCGGCGCACCTTGGCGCGCGTGACTTCGACGCCACAGCGCTCACAGATGATGCCCTTGAAGCGGACACGCTTGTACTTGCCGCAGTAGCACTCCCAGTCCCGGGTCGGGCCGAAGATCTTCTCGCAGAAGAGTCCGTCCTTCTCGGGCTTGAGGGTGCGGTAGTTGATGGTCTCCGGCTTCTTGACCTCGCCGTGGGACCAGGTTCGGATGTCGTCCGCGGTGGCAAGGCCGATCCGCAGCTCGTCGAAGAAGTTGACGTCGAGCACTGTGCGTCAATCCCTCTTTCGGGGTCGAGTCTCAATCATGGTCTGAACGGTCCCGGGGATGACGGGGGGCTCTTGAGCGAGCCCCCCGTCAGGCCCGTCAGACCTCTTCGACGCTGCTCGGCTCGCGCCGGGACAGGTCGATACCGAGCTCCTCCGCCGCGCGGAAGACGTCCTCGTCGGTGTCGCGCATCTCGATGGACATGCCGTCCGAGGACAGCACCTCCACGTTGAGGCAGAGCGACTGCATTTCCTTGATGAGCACCTTGAAGGACTCGGGAATGCCCGGCTCGGGGATGTTCTCGCCCTTGACGATGGCCTCGTAGACCTTCACGCGGCCGGTCACGTCGTCGGACTTGATGGTCAGGAGCTCCTGGAGGGCGTACGCGGCGCCATAAGCCTCAAGCGCCCACACCTCCATCTCACCGAAGCGCTGGCCACCGAACTGCGCCTTACCACCCAGCGGCTGCTGCGTGATCATCGAGTACGGACCGGTCGACCGAGCGTGGAGCTTGTCGTCGACCAGGTGGTGGAGCTTGAGGATGTACATGTACCCGATGGAGATCGGGTCCGGGAACGGCTCACCGGAGCGGCCGTCGAACAGACGCGCCTTGCCGGACGGGAGGACCAGGCGGTCCCCGTCGCGGTTCGGGATGGTGTGCTCGAAGAGGCCGGCGAGCTCGTCCTCGCGGGCGCCGTCGAACACCGGGGTGGCGACGTTGGTACCGGGCTCGACCTTGTCGGCACCGATGACCTTCAGACGCTCGGCCCAGTCCTCGGCCAGGCCGGAGACGTCCCAGCCGCGGCTGGCGAGCCAGCCGAGGTGGATCTCCAGGACCTGTCCCGGGTTCATTCGGGACGGGACACCCAGCGGGTTGAGGATGATGTCGACCGGCGTGCCGTCTTCCAGGAAGGGCATGTCCTCGATCGGAAGGATCTTGGAGATGACGCCCTTGTTGCCGTGGCGGCCGGCGAGCTTGTCGCCGTCGGTGATCTTGCGCTTCTGGGCGACGTAGACGCGGACCAGCTGGTTCACGCCCGGAGGAAGCTCGTCGCCCTCCTCGCGGTCGAAGACGCGGACACCGATGACCTTGCCGATCTCACCGTGAGGCACCTTGAGCGAGGTGTCGCGCACCTCGCGGGCCTTCTCACCGAAGATCGCGCGGAGCAGGCGCTCCTCCGGGGTCAGCTCGGTCTCGCCCTTGGGCGTGACCTTGCCGACCAGGATGTCGCCGGCGACGACGTCCGCACCGATGCGGATGATGCCGCGCTCGTCGAGGTCCGCCAGGACCTCCTCGGAGACGTTCGGGATGTCCCGGGTGATCTCCTCGGGGCCCAGCTTGGTGTCACGGGCGTCGACCTCGTGCTCCTCGATGTGGATCGAGGAGAGGACGTCGTCCTGTACGAGGCGCTGCGACAGGATGATCGCGTCCTCGTAGTTGTGGCCTTCCCACGGCATGAACGCGACGAGCAGGTTCTTGCCGAGGGCCATTTCGCCCTCTTCGGTCGCGGGACCGTCGGCAAGGACCTGGGACTCGATGATCCGGTCGCCCTCGTTGACGATGACCTTCTGGTTGACCGAGGTGCCCTGGTTCGAGCGGGAGAACTTCGCGACGCGGTACGTGGTGTACGTGCCGTCGTCGTTGGCGACGGTGATGTAGTCGGCCGAGACCTCCTGGACGACACCGTCCTTCTCCGCACGGATCGAGTCACCGGCGTCGACCGCGCAGCGGTACTCCATGCCGGTGCCGACGAGCGGCGCCTCCGCCTTGATGAGCGGAACGGCCTGGCGCATCATGTTCGCGCCCATGAGGGCGCGGTTGGCGTCGTCGTGCTCCAGGAAGGGGATCATCGCGGTCGCGACGGACACCATCTGGCGCGGGGAGACGTCCATGTAGTCGACGTCGTCGCCGGCGATGTAGTCGATCTCGCCGCCACGACGGCGGACCAGCACGCGGTTCTCGGTGAAGCGCATCTCGTCGTTCAGGCCGGCGTTGGCCTGGGCGATGACGAAGCGGTCTTCCTCGTCGGCCGTCAGGTAGTCGACGTCGTCGGTGACGACACCGTCGATGACCTTGCGGTACGGGGTCTCGACGAAGCCGAACGCGTTGACGCGGCCGTAGGACGCGAGCGAGCCGATCAGACCGATGTTCGGGCCTTCGGGGGTCTCGATCGGACACATGCGGCCGTAGTGCGACGGGTGCACGTCACGGACCTCGAAGCCGGCCCGCTCACGGGACAGACCGCCGGGGCCCAGCGCCGAAAGGCGGCGCTTGTGGGTCAGACCCGACAGCGGGTTGTTCTGGTCCATGAACTGCGACAGCTGGCTGGTGCCGAAGAACTCCTTGATGGAGGCGACGACCGGCCGGATGTTGATCAGGGTCTGCGGCGTGATCGCCTCGACGTCCTGGGTCGTCATGCGCTCGCGGACGACGCGCTCCATACGAGCCAGACCCGTGCGGACCTGGTTCTGGATGAGCTCGCCGACGTTGCGCAGACGACGGTTGCCGAAGTGGTCGATGTCGTCGGTCTCGACGACGATCGAACGGCCGGACTCACCGGTGGTCTCGGTCTCGCCGGCGTGCAGCTTGACCAGGTACTTGATGGTCGCGATGACGTCGTCGGTGGTGAGCACGCCGGCGTCGAGCGGCTCGTCGGCGCCGAGCTTCTTGTTCACCTTGTAGCGGCCGACCTTGGCGAGGTCGTAGCGCTTCGGGTTGAAGTAGAGGTTCTCGAGCAGCGTCTGAGCGGCCTCGCGGGTCGGCGGTTCGCCCGGACGCAGCTTGCGGTAGATGTCGAGCAGCGCGTCGTCCTGACCCTGGGTGTGGTCCTTCTCCAGGGTGGCGCGCATGGACTCGTACTCGCCGAACTCCTCGAGGATCTGCTCGGTGGTCCAGCCGAGAGCCTTCAGGAGGACGGTGACGGACTGCTTGCGCTTGCGGTCGATGCGGACACCGACCATGTCGCGCTTGTCGATCTCCATCTCCAGCCAGGCACCCCGGGACGGGATGATCTTGGCGGCGAAGATGTCCTTGTCGGACGTCTTGTCGATGGAGGAGTCGAAGTAGACACCAGGGGAGCGGACAAGCTGCGACACGACGACACGCTCGGTGCCGTTGATGACGAAGGTGCCCTTGTTGGTCATGAGCGGGAAGTCGCCCATGAAGACCGTCTGAGACTTGATCTCTCCGGTCTCGTTGTTCGTGAACTCGGCTGTGACGAACAGCGGCGCCGCGTACGTGAAGTCGCGGTCCTTGCACTCGTCGACAGAGTTCTTCGCCGGCTCGAAACGGTGGTCGCGGAAGGTCAGCGACATCGACCCGGAGAAGTCCTCGATCGGCGAGATCTCCTCGAAGATCTCTTCCAGACCGGACTTGGTGGGGACGTCCTGTCCACTCTCAAGCGCCGACTCGACGCGAGACTTCCAGGCAGCGTTGCCGAGAAGCCAGTCAAAGCTCTCGGTCTGCAGCGCCAGGAGGTTCGGAACCTCGAGGGGCTCCTTGATCTTTGCAAAGGAGATGCGCAGCGGGGCAGTGCTGGCACCGTTGTTCGTATTGGTCGAGGCGTTGCGCGAGGCGGCCAAGAGGGGGTCCTTCCGAGGGCTCGGACTCACTACGCGCGTACCGGTCCCAGCGGACACAGAAGACGGCCGCTCCCGATCTGGGCCGAAGGGCCAGCTCAGGGCAATCAATCAAGTGTGCTGAAGCGTGGGTATGCCCCTGGCGACGGGCAGGGGGCAGCTAACAGGCAGCGCAAAGGGTCAGTGTAGCCACTTGGCTCACTGATGTCCAGACCAGGTTTCCGGAAACCGGCAACAGGCCTTCCCCATGTCGTTAAACAAACCCTGCATCCAACGCTGCGGCCTCGTACACGTACACACAGCGCGTATCAGTACTGCCCTCTTCACGGTCGATCCATGCCTCGAATCCCCGATCGAGGAGTCCGAGCTGGCGACGGGTCTGAGAATTGCGCGCCGCGTCCCGTTCGTCAAGGCCCCCTGCTCCGTGCGGATCATCTTCGGACCCAGCTCCGGGGCAACGATGATCACCCTACTCCCCAACGAGACCAGGGCAAGTCAGGCACTACGGGTACGCCAAAGGGCGACCACCCTTACGGGTGATCGCCCTTCGCAGGAGCCTCGGAGAGGCCCCAGAGGTGTTACTTGACCTCGACAGCCGCGCCGGCAGCCTTGAGGGACTCGGCGGCCTTGTCAGCGGCCTCCTTGGCGACCTTCTCGAGGACGGGCTTCGGGGCGCCGTCCACGAGGTCCTTGGCCTCCTTGAGGCCCAGGGAGGTCAGCTCGCGCACGACCTTGATGACCTGGATCTTCTTGTCGCCGGCACCGGTGAGGATGACGTCGAACTCGTCCTGCTCCTCGGCGGCCTCGGCCGGGGCACCCGGGGCGCCCGGGGCGGCAACGGCGACGGCCGCGGCGGCGGTGACGTCGAACTTCTCCTCGAAGGCCTTCACGAACTCGGAGAGCTCGATGAGGGTCATCTCCTCGAACTGGGCGAGGAGGTCGTCCTGAGAGAGCTTCGCCATGATGGGCGATCCTTCCACTAATTCGGCAGGTGCCGGATGTATAGAGAGGCGGGCGTAACGGCCCGCTACGACCCACGCACTAGGCGGCGTGGATCAGTGCGCGAGCCGAATTACTCGGCACCGCCCTGCTCGGCGAGCTTGACGCGAAGCGCTTCCGCGGTGCGGACGAACTTCGACGGCAGCGCCTGGAAGAGCGAGGCAGCCTGAGACTGCTTGCCCTTGAACGCGCCGGCCAGCTTGCTGAGCAGAACCTCGCGGGACTCGAGGTCCGCGAGCTTCTTGATCTCATCGGCGGTCAGCGCCTTACCGTCAAGGACACCGCCCTTGATGATGAGGTTCGGGTTCTCCTTGGCGAAGTCACGCAGGCTCTTCGCCGACTCCACCGGGTCACCGGTGATGAAGGCGACCGCGGTCGGACCAGCGAAGTGCTCGTCCAGCGCGGTGATCCCGGCCTGGTTGGCCGCAATCTTGGTCAGCGTGTTCTTCACCACGGCGTACTGGGCGTTCTCACCGAGCGAACGACGCAGCGTCTTGAGCTGCGCGACGGTGAGACCCCGGTACTCGGTCAGCACGGCGGCGTTCGAGCTCTGGAACTGGTCCGTGAGCTCGGCTACCGCGGCAGCCTTGTCGGGCCTTGCCATAGAGCGTCGGCCTCCTTCCGGGTGATGAGGACCGCTCAGAAGGGGCTGAACAAACGAAACGCCCCGGCGCAAGCGCACGGGGCGTAAGCTCAACCGAATTGCTCCGGGAGCGTGTCCACGAACACCTGCGCAGGACGTCCGCACTCAGCGGATCCTTCGGCCACCGCACCCTTGCGGGCACGGCAACGACCAGCGGTCTTTGGCTTCTCGTGAAGCGTACGTGAAACGGTCCAGCCGAGGCAAATCGCCTCGGGTGGTCAGGCCCCGGCGCCGGCCTTGCCCAGCTCCTTGAGCATGCCGAACAGGTCGAAGGTCTCGCTGTCCGGCGGCGTCTGCACGGTGGCGGCCGAGCCGTAGTCCGAGTAGTACGCGTCCATGTTCATGGTCCCCTGCGGCATGCTCATGCCGACCTTCATGTGGACCGGGTAGCCGTCCTTGTTGACCCAGACGTCCATGTCGTAGCCCGTGATGCCGGCGGTCTTCATGGCGTCGGTGAGCTGCTTGCGCTCCGCCTCGGTCAGTGCCTTGACGGAGTCGTTCGCGGCCAGCATCTCCTCGAAGGTGACGGTGCCCTTGTAGTGCTCGGCGTCCGTGCCCTCGACCTTCTCGCTGCCGACGTGCTTCACGTTCGGCGAGCTGAGGAGCAGGGCGAGCTGCTTGGCCGGGTCCTGGCCCTGCTCGACGCCGCCCAGGCCGCCCAGCTTCCTCAGCGCCTCGGCGTCGCCCGACGCCGCCGCGGCGGCGTTGAGGTCGAGCTTCATCCAGCGCTTCCCCTCCATGCCCTCCATGCCCTCCAGGCCCTTGGCGGTGGGGGAGCCGGCCGGCATCTCCATGAACATGACGTTGTTCGACATGATCATGCGCACCGACTCGGCGCCGGAGCCGGCGGGGAGCGCGCCCTTCATGGTGATGTCCATGACGTCCGGGCCCCAGCCCTGTACGCCCGTCATCTCCATGTTCGTGGCGGCGCCGGTCGCGGCGGGCATCGAGAGGGTCATGCGGACCTTGGCCGACTTCGCGGCCGAGGTCTTCTTGTAGGCCGCGTTCAGCGCCTCGGCGGGGGATACGGCCGCCGCCGGCTTCGCGGGCTCGGCGGACGCGCTGCCCGCCTTGCCGGAGTCTGTCTTCTTGCCGTTCTCACACGCCGTGGCGCCGCCCACGAGCAGTACGGCGGCCAGTACGGCGCCGACGGTCTTCTTCCGGTACACGGACATGAGGTCCCCACCCCTAGATCGATCGTTTGTTCCATGGACTGTACCGGCCCTCCGCCCCCGCGGCGCACGGCGCCCGGGCCCGTGTCCGCTCCGGTGTGAGCCGGAACACGGAAACGGGCCCCCCGGCGCCCCCGTGAAGGGGTGCCGAGGGGCCCGTTCAGCCACTCGGTGAGCCGTCAGGCTCAGACCGCGGCCGGGTCTTCCTCGACGAGGAGGTTCCGGGTGCGGTTGGAGTCCAGCTGGATGCCGGGGCCCATCGTGGTGCTCAGGGCGGCCTTCTTGATGTAGCGGCCCTTCGCGGCGGACGGCTTCAGACGAAGGATCTCGTCGAGGGCCGCGCCGTAGTTCTCGACCAGCTGCTCATCGGAGAAGGAGACCTTGCCGATGATGAAGTGCAGGTTCGAGTGCTTGTCGACGCGGAACTCGATCTTGCCACCCTTGATCTCGGTGACAGCCTTCGCGACGTCCATCGTGACGGTGCCGGTCTTCGGGTTCGGCATGAGGCCACGGGGACCGAGCACGCGGCCGAGGCGGCCGACCTTGCCCATGAGGTCCGGGGTGGCGACAACGGCGTCGAACTCGTTGAGGCGGTTGCCCTTGGCGATCTCGTTGATCAGCTCGTCGTCGCCGACGATGTCGGCGCCGGCGGCTTCCGCGGCCGCAGCACGGTCACCGGTCGCGAAGACCAGGACCCGGGCGGTCTTGCCGGTGCCGTGCGGGAGGTTCACGGTGCCACGCACCATCTGGTCGGCCTTGCGCGGGTCTACACCCAGGCGGAAGGCGACCTCGACGGTGCTGTCGAACTTGGTCGCGGAGGTCTCCTTGGCGAGACGGACGGCCTCGAGCGGGGCGTACTGCTTCTCCCGGTCGATCTTGGCGTCCGCAGCGCGGAGAGTCTTGCTGCGCTTCACTTCTGCTCCTGTGTTGTGACTTCAGGTGTGGAGTCGTGGTGCGGACCAGCGCTTGGTCCTACCACTGGTGGTGCCGGGCGGTGAGGCTGGATCAGCCTTCGACCGTGATGCCCATCGAGCGCGCGGTGCCGGCGATGATCTTCTCGGCCGCGTCGATGTCGTTGGCGTTCAGGTCGGGCATCTTCAGCGTGGCGATCTCGCGGACCTGGTCACGCGTGAGCTTCGCGACCTTGGTCTTGTGCGGCTCGCCGGAGCCCTTCTCCACGCCCGCGCTCTTGAGGATGAGGCGCGCGGCCGGCGGAGTCTTGGTGATGAAGGTGAAGGAGCGGTCGTCGTAGACCGTGATCTCCACCGGCACGACCATGCCGCGCTGCGACTCGGTCGCGGCGTTGTAGGCCTTGCAGAACTCCATGATGTTGACGCCGTGCTGACCGAGCGCGGGGCCGACCGGCGGAGCCGGGTTGGCCGCGCCGGCCTTGATCTGGAGCTTGATGAGCCCCGTGATCTTCTTCTTCTTGGGAGGCATTGCTCTCTCCGGGTCCTAGTGAGAGTGTTTCGCCGCCAATCCGGTCATCCGGATGGAGGCATACCGCACCACGATAACGGGTATCGGTGCGAGGCTGAAAACCGAGCAGGTCAGACCGTCCTTTTCGGGGCGGTCTGACCTGTTCGAAGCTGTTGCCCAGAAGAGCTGGATCAGTTCTTCTGGATCTGGTCGAAGCTGAGCTCGACCGGGGTCTCGCGACCGAAGATCTCGACGAGTCCCTTGACCTTCTTCGAGTCCGGGTTGATCTCGTTGATGGTCGCCTGGAGCGTCGCGAACGGGCCGTCGGTGACGGTGACCGAGTCGCCGACCTCGAAGTCGAGGACCTCGATGGTGCGCTTCACGGAGGGCGCGGGCAGGCCGGCCTCCTCCGCGGCGGCCTTGGCGGCCTTCTCCTGCGCCTCCGGGGCGAGCATCTTGACGATCTCGTCCAGCGTCAGCGGGTACGGGTCGTAGGCGTTGCCGACGAAGCCGGTGACACCAGGCGTGTTGCGGACGACGCCCCAGGACTCGTTCGTCAGATCCATGCGGACGAGAACGTAACCGGGCAGCTTGTTCTGCCGGACGTTCTTGCGCTCGCCGTTCTTGATCTGGACGATCTCTTCCTCGGGCACCTCGGCCTGGTAGATGAACTCCTCGACGTTCAGCGAGACGGCGCGCTGCTCCAGGTTGGCCTTCACGCGCTTCTCGTAGCCGGCGTAGGTGTGGATCACGTACCACTCGCCGGGCAGGAGGCGCAGCTCCTCGCGCAGGGCCTGGACCGGGTCCACGGGCTCCGCGGGCTCGACCGGGGCGGCCTCTTCGGCCTCCTCTTCGGCGTCGGCGTCGGCCTCGACCGCGCCCTCGACCTCTTCGGCGCCAGCCTCGTCGTCAGCGGCCTCTTCGACCTCTGCGTCGTCCTCGACCCGGGCGTCGCCCTCGACCTCGGCCTCGACGTGCAGCGCGGCCTCCTCGGCTGCGACACCCGCCTCGGCGTCGGCGAGCTCGGCCTCGTCGGGGTCCACGGCGTCGGCAGCCTCGACGATGTCGAGCTGGTCCTCAACGGACTCGACGGACTCGACGGACTCGTCGCTCGCGTTCAGGTTCGGGTCAGACACGGTGGCTGCTTCTTCCTGGATACAAAAGGTGGTGGAACATGCGAAAACGGGCGGCACCCATCAAGGCGCCGCCCTCCGCGGGGATCAGCCGAAGACGAACTTGATGGCTTCCTGGAACCCATAGTCAATCACGGTCACCAGACCGATCATGATGACCACGAAGACAATCACCACGGTGGTGTACGTCGTGAGCTGATTGCGAGTGGGCCATACAACCTTGCGGAGTTCCGCGACGATCTGGCGGTAGAAGAGCGCGAGACGACCCAGAGGGCCCTTCTTGCCGCGCTTACCGCCCTTGCGGGCCTTCTTCTCGCGCGTCTCGTCCTCGGCGTCAGGCATGTCGATGGAGCCCAGGGCGTCCGTCACGTCTCTCACCTGAATCCGGGTCGTGGCCGTACCGCGCCCGGTTGCGCCGCACGGCGTTGCATAAGTACGTACCTGCGCACACACGTCCGAGGAGGAGTGTGGAGCAGGGCCGGAGGGACTCGAACCCCCAACCGCTGGTTTTGGAGACCAGTGCTCTACCAATTGAGCTACGACCCTTTGCGTCCCCCAACCTACCGCATCCGGGCGAGTGCACGGAGTGCTCACGCTCTGGAGCGGCTGGCGAGGTCCAACGACAGGTGAGTGTACGTGAACCCGGCCCTGACGTCGAACAGAACCCCGTCCGGCGTCGCCGCGGTCCGGTGACTGAAACGGTGTGCGGCCCTTGTGGGCCGTCTGGGACGATTGGCCGCATGACCTCTGCAACGCCTTCCTCCGAGCGCCGGGTGTCCGCCCGCATCGGCGCCATTTCCGAGTCCGCCACCCTCGCCGTCGACGCCAAGGCCAAGGCCCTCAAGGCCGCCGGACGCCCGGTGATCGGCTTCGGCGCGGGCGAGCCCGACTTCCCGACCCCGGACTACATCGTCGAGGCCGCCGTCGAGGCCTGCCGCAACCCCAAGTACCACCGCTACACGCCGGCCGGCGGCCTCCCGGAGCTGAAGGCCGCGATCGCCGCGAAGACGCTGCGCGACTCCGGCTACGAGGTCGACGCGTCCCAGGTGCTGGTGACCAACGGCGGCAAGCAGGCGATCTACGAGGCCTTCGCGGCCATCCTGGACCCGGGTGACGAGGTCATCGTCCCGGCTCCGTACTGGACCACCTACCCGGAGTCCATCCGTCTCGCCGGCGGTGTCCCGGTCGAGGTCGTCGCCGACGAGACCACCGGCTACCGGGTCTCCGTCGAGCAGCTGGAGGCCGCGCGCACCGAGCGCACCAAGGTCGTCCTCTTCGTCTCCCCGTCCAACCCGACGGGCGCCGTCTACAGCGAGGCGGACGCCGAGGCCATCGGCCGCTGGGCCGCGGGCCACGGCCTGTGGGTCCTGACCGACGAGATCTACGAGCACCTGGTCTACGGCGACGCGAAGTTCGTCTCGCTGCCGGCGATCGTCCCCGAGCTGGCCGACAAGTGCATCATCGTCAACGGCGTCGCCAAGACGTACGCGATGACCGGCTGGCGCGTGGGCTGGATCATCGGCCCCAAGGACGTGGTCAAGGCCGCGACGAACCTGCAGTCGCACGCCACCTCCAACGTCTCCAACGTGGCCCAGGTCGCGGCGCTGGCCGCCGTCTCCGGCGACCTGGAGGCCGTCCACGAGATGCGCACCGCCTTCGACCGGCGGCGCCGGACGATGGTGCGGATGCTGAACGAGATCGACGGCGTCCTGTGCCCGACCCCCGAGGGCGCGTTCTACGTGTACCCGTCGGTCAAGGACGTGCTGGGCAAGGAGATCCGCGGCAAGCGCCCGCAGACCTCCGTCGAACTGGCCGCCCTGATCCTCGACGAGGCCGAGGTCGCGGTCGTCCCGGGCGAGGCCTTCGGCACCCCCGGCTACCTGCGCCTCTCGTACGCCCTGGGCGACGAGGACCTGGTGGAGGGCGTCTCCCGAATCCAGAAGCTCCTGGCGGAGGCCAAGGCCTAGAGCGGCCGGCAGCGAACCCCCGAGTGGCGGCCTCCCCCCAAGGACGGCCGCCACTCGTCATTCCCCGCCGCAGCCCCCTCACCCCCGCCGGTGTCTGCGGCGCGGGGCCCGGGCGGAGCCCGATGTTCAGCCCCGTCGGCGTTTGAGGCGCGGGTCCGGGCGGAGCCCGGGAGGCCGCGCGCAGCGGACCGAGCCGCCGCCTCCGCACCCGCTCGCGCGTTCGAGCAAGCCCCCGAAAGGTAAAACGCCCTCCCGCTCAGCGCGTGCGTACGGCAGGATCACCAAATGGAGCACGCACGCGACCTCACGCTTCTGCCGAAGGCACACCTCCACCTGCACTTCACCGGCTCGATGCGACCATCGACCCTGCTGGAGCTCGCCGACAAGTACGGCGTCCGCCTCCCCGACGCCCTCACCGCCGGGGAGCCCCCCAAGCTGCGCGCCACCGACGAGCGCGGCTGGTTCCGCTTCCAGCGGCTCTACGACGCCGCCCGCTCGTGCCTCCGGGAGCCCGACGACATCCGCCGTCTGGTCCGCGAGGCCGCCGAGGAGGACGTACGGGACGGCAGCGGCTGGCTGGAGATCCAGGTGGATCCCACCTCCTACGCCCCCCTGCTGGGCGGCATGATCCCGGCCGTAGAGATCATCCTCGACGCCGTCGACTCCGCCTCCCGCGAGACCGGTCTCGGCATGCGCGTGGTCATCGCCGCCAACCGCATGAAGCACCCCCTCGACGCCCGCACCCTGGCCCGCCTCGCCGTCCGCTACGCCGACCGCGGCGTCGTCGGCTTCGGGCTCTCCAACGACGAGCGCCGCGGCATGGCCCGCGACTTCGACCGGGCCTTCGCCATCGCGCGCGAAGGCGGCCTCCTCGCCGCACCGCACGGCGGCGAGCTCACCGGCCCCGCCTCCGTCCGCGACTGCCTCGACGACCTGGACGCCTCCCGGATCGGGCACGGCGTCCGGGCCGCCGAGGATCCGCGGCTGCTCAAGCGGCTCGCCGACCGGCAGATCACCTGCGAGGTCTGCCCGGCCTCCAACGTCGCCCTCGGGGTATACGAGCGGCACGAGGACGTGCCGCTGCGCACCCTCTTCGAGGCCGGGGTCCCGATGGCGCTGGGCGCGGACGACCCGCTGCTCTTCGGCTCCCGGCTGGCGGCGCAGTACGAGATCGCCCGGACGCACCACGGTTTCACGGACGCGGAGCTCGCCGAGCTGGCCCGCCAGTCGGTGCGCGGCTCGGCCGCGCCCGAGGAGGTGCAGGCCAAGCTGCTCGCGGGGATCGACCAGTGGCTCACCGGGTGAGCCGCAGGTCCCCCTCGTAGCAGTCGGCGCGCACCCGGGCGCCGTCCGGGAAGCCGATCTCCAGGTGGGTGCGGCCCTGTTCGGGCAGGGCGTACTCGGCGACCGAGGTGACGGTCTCGCCGAGGTGCCGCAGGAAGGGGTGGTCGCCGAGGTCCTCGCCGACCTCGACGCGGCCCCACTCCCCCGTGTCGTACGGCGCGTGCGGGGCCGCGGACTCGACGATGAGGCACTGGTCGGACCCGGTGGTGATCCGGATGGAGTCGCCCACGCTGTCGATCAGCCAGACGTCGAGGGGGGCCTCGGACCGCTCGCCCTCGCTGATGTGCCAGGACGCGACGACTCTGCTGAGCGTGCGCCCCACGAGGCGGGTGGGGTCCGTACCGGCCCCGTGGAGGGGACAGAGCATGGGCGGCCGGGACTCCTCAGATGCTGACGCCGACCGTCACCGGCTCGTTGACCAGGGTGACGCCGAAGGCCGCGTGGACGCCCGCGACGACCTCGCGGGCCAGGGAGACGAGGTCCTCGGTGGTGGCCCCGCCGCGGTTGGTGAGGGCCAGGGTGTGCTTGGTGGAGATGCGCGCGGGGCCGGTGCCGTAGCCCTTGGTGAAGCCGGCCTTGTCGATCAGCCAGGCCGCGCTGGTCTTCGTACGTCCTTCGCCGGCCGGGTAGGCGGGCGGGGCCGTGTCGGGGCCGAGGCGGTCCTGGGCGCGGGCGAGGAAGGCGGCGTACGCCTCTTCCGTCAGGATCGGGTTGTGGAAGAAGGAGCCGGCGGACCAGGTGTCGTGGTCGGCGGGGTCGAGGACCATGCCCTTGCCGGCGCGCAGCCGCAGTACGGTCTCGCGGGCCGCGGCGGCGGGCACCCGGTCGCCCGCCTCGACGCCGAGGGCGCGGGCGGTCTCCGGGTACTTGATCGGCGCGGAGAGCCCGCCCGCGTCCTCCAGGGCGAAGCGCACGCGCAGGACGACGTACCGCTCGGGCTGGTGCTTGAAGGTGCTGTCGCGGTACGAGAACGCGCACTCGGCGGCGGTCAGGGTGACCGTCTCGCCGCTCGCGCGGTCGTAGGCGACGACCTCGGTGATGGTGTCGCGGACTTCCTGTCCGTACGCCCCGACGTTCTGGATCGGGGTGGCGCCGGCGGAGCCCGGGATGCCGGCCAGGCACTCGATGCCCGCGAGGCCGGCGTCGACGGTACGGGCGACGGCGTCGCTCCAGTTCTCGCCCGCGGCGAGCTCCAGGGTGGTCCCGTCGAGGGTGAAGCCGGTGGTCGCGATGCGCAGGGCGGTGCCGTCGAAGCCGCGGTCTCCGATGACCAGGTTGCTGCCGCCGCCGATGACCAGGAGCGGGGTGCCGCTCTCGTCCGCGGCGCGGACGGCGGCGACCACCTCGGCGTCGGTGGTCGCGGTGATCAGACGGGCGGCGGGACCACCGAGACGGAAGGTGGTCAGCGGGGCGAGGGGGGCATCGTGGAGTTCCTGCACGTGGACAAGAGTACGGTCCGTGCCTCCCGCATCCCTGCGGGGCCACGGACCGTGGCTCGACCGGTGTCTCAGCGTCCCGGCCCCTGCTCGGCCAGGCGGCGCTCCGCCTCGGCCCAGCCGATGGGCAGGGCGGAGGCGGGGGCGGTCCAGAAGGTGAAGGCGGATTCCTTCATGAAGGCCGCGGCGGCGCGGGAGTCGGAGCGGTGGGGCTCGCCGGCGGCGAAGCGGTAGAGCGCGTCGCGGTCCTCCCAGGCGGAGAGGGTGAGGAAGGTGCGCCCGAGGACGCGGGCGCGCAGTGCGGAGCCGTGGGCGCCGGGGGCCTTGCGGATCTGGCGGATGATGCCGGGGGCCTTGAGGAGGAACCGGACGGCGCCGACCAGGGTGGTGGTCTCGAAGCGGGAGGCCATCACGTAGACCTCGGCGCCGGGCGCGGCCGGAGTGGGCGTGGACCAGGGGATGTCGGGCATGGCGTGCACTCCTCGCGGAACGGTGGGTCGCGGGTCGGGGGTCGGGGCCCGGGGTCGGGGACCGGGATTCGGTCGGGTCAGTGGGCGGCGGGGACCTTCTGCGGCGCCGATGCCGGGGCCGGGGCCGCGAGGTCGGCGGGGACGGCCGGGGTGGCCTTCGGCTTCCGCGGGAGGAGCAGGGCCAGGACGGCGGCGACGGCGACCGCCCCGGCGCCGATCCACAGGGCGGGGACGGTGCCGTCGGTGAAGGCCTGCGGGGTCTCGTATCCGCCCTGGGCGGAGAAGACGGAGGCCAGGACGGCGACACCGAGGGCTCCGCCGACCTCGCGCAGGGCGTTGTTGGTGCCGGAGGCCTTGCCCTGGTCGGCGGGGGCCACCGTGGACATCAGGACGTTGGCGGCGGGGGCGAAGTACAGGGCCATCCCGATGCCGCTGAGGATCAGCGGGGGCAGCTGGGCGGCGTACGAGAGGTCCGTGCTCAGGACCGCGGCGAACCACCCGAGGCCGAGTGCCTGGAACGCCAGCCCGGCGGCGACGACCGGGCGTCCGCCGATGCGGTCGGAGAGGATTCCGGCGATCGGGGCGACGATCATCGGCATGCCGGTCCAGGGGAGCATGCGCAGTCCGGCCTCGGTGGGCGAGTAGCCGGCGACGCCCTGGAGGAACTGGCTGAGCAGGAAGATCGAGCCGAACATGCCGAGGAACATCAGCAGGCTGGCGAGGTTGATCCCGAGGAAGCCCCGGTCGCGGAAGAGGCGCATCGGGAGGATCGGATCGGCGTGGCGGAAGCCGTGGCGGACGAAGCCGCCGACGAGGGCGGTGCCGACGGTCAGGCCGGTGAGCACGGGAGCACTGGTCCAGCCCTCCGCGTTGGCGTTGACCAGGGCGTACACGATGCCGAAGAGGCCGCCGCTGATCATGAGGGTGCCCGGGACGTCGAGGCGGGATCCGGGGGCGGTGGACTCGGCGAGGCGCAGCCGGGCGAGCGGTATGAGGGCCAGGCCCACCGGCACGTTGAGCCAGAAGATCCACTGCCAGGAGATGTGCTCGGTGAGGCTGCCGCCGATGAGGGGGCCGCTCGCGACGGCGAGACCGGTGACGGCCCCGTAGATCCCGAGGGCCATGCCGCGGCGCGCGGCCGGGACGGCGGTGGTGAGCAGGGTGAGGGTGAGCGGCATCATGATCGCGGCGCCGACGCCCTGGACGGCGCGGGCGGCGATGAGCGCGTCGATGCCGGGCGAGAGGGCGGCCGCCGCGGACGCCCCGGTGAAGACGGTGAGACCGATGATGAAGAGCCTGCGGCGACCGAACCGGTCCCCGAGGGCGGCGCCGAACATCAGGAGCACGGCGAAGGTGAGCGTGTAGGCGTTCACCGTCCACTCCAGGTCCTCCAGCCCGCCGCCGAGGTCGGTGCGGATGGCGGGCAGGGCGGTGGTGACGACGAGGTTGTCGAGGGCGGCCATGAAACTGGCGACGCCGGTGAGGATCAGGGCCCAGACGGCGGGTGCCCGCAGTCTGGTGTCGGTGCTCTGGGTGCCTTGCGTGTTCACGGTTCCCCCTACAGGTTGTTAGTTAGTGCTGACTAACTTGCGTGGACAGCCGCCGCTACGGCACGGGAAGCCCCGCGCACTACTACTGCTGCCGCTACTCCTTGACGTGCGGCTCGGGCGCGGACGCGGGCGCGGGCCGGGGCTGGGGCTGGGGCTGGGGCTGGGGCTGGACCGACGGGTAGCAGCCGTCCCACACCCGGTGGCCCGGTGGGAAGCCCATGGCGGCGAGGGTGTTGATGAGCATCCCGTACGCCAGGAAGGTGGTGGTCTCCCCGACATCGGCCCCGAGGGGCAGGTGCACGGTGTCCCACAGCTCCATCCAGGCGGCGCGCACCATCTCCCCGAACTCGGGCTCGCCGGCGGCTTCGGCGGCGGCCACGGTCACGTAGATCTGGAGCTGCATCTGGAGCTTGTCGGGCTGTTCGGTGATGAGCTGCATGTACGCCGCCCCCATGACCTGCACCGCATCCTGGTCCCCGATCCCCTTCGCGGCCTCCTCGAAGACGACCCGCACGTCCTCCATGCAGCGCGCGGCGGCGGCGAGGAACATCGCCTGCTTGTTGGGGAAGAGCCGGAAGAGGTACGGCTGCGAGACACCCACCCGCTTGGCGATCGCCTCGGTGGAGGTCCCGTAGTAACCCCCGCGCGCGAACTCGTGCATCGCCGCGCGAATGACGCTCTCACGCCGCTCGTCTGCGCTCATCCTTGCCATGGTTCAAAGTTAGTGCTCAATCACTAACTGGGTCAAGGGGTGGGTGGGGGTGGGGCTTCGGGGGCGGGGCGGGGGTGTGGGGGCGGGGCTTCGGCCGGGCGAGAGGTAAGCGATCAGATGGTGGAGCGTGAGGTCGGATTCATTAACCTCACGCTCCAACACAGCCCATTCCCAACCCAAACGGACGCCTGCGGCGGGGTAGTGACCCGCTGGCGGGGTCTTGGGTGGGGGGACGGCGGTCGGACGCTCGACCGAGGGAAGCGCGTAGCGATCTGTTGCGTGAGGCCCGGCCGGACTGCCGCCAGGGTCATCTCACCGCTGTTTGGCGCAGGTACCCGGCTGCCCGGTCCGGAAAGGCGTGCCCTGGGCCCCGCCTGGACTACCTGCCCGCTACATGAGCCCCAGACGGACCGCAGCCGCCAAGCAAAGAGAAGCGCGTAGCGATCTGACGCGCCCCGAAGCCGGCCCGCCCTTCCCTGGCCAGGGCCGATGTGGACTGCTCCCCCCGGCCCGTTCCTTTGGGGGGTTCCCGACAGTCTTCGTATGTCCGGGGCGGGACGGTCGGTCAAGGGTGGAGCGCAGCGACATCGCGAAGCGACGCGACGACGAAGGAGGAGCGCCCTTGAGGGACCGGCCCGACCCGGAGAGACGATGAGACTGACGGGAAACCCCCACACCCGCCCACCCCCGCCCCGCCGAAGCCCCCGCCCCCACCACCCCCGCCCCACCCTCAAAGCCCCCGCCCCGCCGAAGCCCCCCGCCCCCTCACCCCCCGAACAGCACCTCCTGCGCCGACTCCCGCGCCGCCAGTCTGGCTCCCGCCAGGACCGCCGGGCCGCCCAGGGCCGTGGCGCGGACCTCCGTCGGGAGGGGGGTGAGCGTCGTCAGGCGGCGGGAGACTCGGGCCGCCAGCGGCGGGCCGCCCGCCAGGCCCAGTTCACCGGCCAGCACCACGCAGCCGGGGTCCAGGATCGCCGCGACCGCCGCCGCGCCCAGCGCCAGCCGCTCGGCCAGGGCGTCCAGGAACCCCTCCCCCGCCGCCCCCGCCACGGCCTGCTCCGCCGGGCCGTCGAAGCCGTGCTCGCGGGCGAGTGCCGTCACCGCGTCCCGGCCCGCCAGTGCGTGGAAGCCGCCGCCGCAGTCGGTGGCCGACGGCAGGCCGCCGGTGCCGGGGACCGGGAGGAAGCCGATCTCGCCGGCCCCGCCCGAGGCGCCGCGGCGCAGCCGGCCGTCCAGCACCACGGCCGCGCCGACGCCCGCGCCCAGCCACAGCAGGACGAAGGAGTCCAGGTCGCGGGCGGCGCCGAGGCGCTGCTCGGCGAGGGCGGCCAGGTTGGTCTCGTTCTCCACGACCACCACGGCGGGCAGGCTCCGCTGGAGGGCCGTCACCAGGTCGCGGTGCCAGGCGGGCAGCCCGGTGGTGTCGCGCAGTTCTCCGGTGGCGGGGGCGACGAGCCCCGGGGCGCCGATGACGACGGTGTGCAGGGCCGCGGCGCCCGCGTCGCCGGCGGTGCGCAGCAGGGCGGCCACGGCGTCGTCGGGGTGGCCGACGGGGAGGGCCGTCTCGGCGAGGGGTCGGCCGAGCAGGTCCGTGATGACGGCGGTGACGCTGTCGGTCCGTACGTCGAGGGCGGCGAGGTGGGCGCGGTGGGCGACGATCCCGTACAGCTTGGCGTTGGGGCCGCGGCGCTGTTCCCCGGACTCCCCCACGACCTGGATGAGCCCGGCTTCGGTGAGCCGCTCGACGAGGTCGGCGACCGAGGGTCGGGAGAGGCCGGTCCTGGTCTTGAGCTGGGTGGCCGTCAGCGCCCCGGCCTCTTGGAGGAGTTGCAGGGCGAGCCGGTCGTTGATGGCGCGTGCCGTGCTGGGCGAGGCGGGAGACGGCGCCGGGGTGGGCGACGGAGACGGGGCCGGGGTGGGGGCAGGGGTCACGGCGTCATCCTAGGGAGTCGAACTCACTAACCATCAGGCAGGGTCCCTGATAGTTTATGCGCCATGACCGGGGAAACCGACCTCAGCCCGGCGCGCCTGCGCCACGCCCGCTTCGCGATCGCCGCCGTCTTCTGCGCCCACGGCGCCGTGACCGGCTCCTTCGCCACCCGCATCCCCTGGATCCAGGACCATGCGCAGCTCAGCGCGGGCACCCTGGGGCTCGCGCTCGCCTTCCCCGCCCTCGGCGCGGCGCTGGCGATGCCGCTGGCCGGACGGGTCAACCACCGCTTCGGGGCGCGCGCGGCGCTGCGGGCGCTGCTCGCGATGTGGACGCTGTCGCTGATCCTGCCGAGCCTCGCCCCGAACCTGCCGACGCTCTGCTTAGCGCTCTTCGTCTACGGGGCCACGTCGGGGATGTCGGACGTGGCGATGAACGCGCTGGGCGTGGAGACGGAGAACCGGCTCGGCCGCTCGGTCATGTCCTCGCTGCACGGCATGTGGAGCGTGGGAGCCCTGCTCGGTTCGGCGGCCGGTACGGTCGCGGCGCACGCGGGCGCCGACGCGCGGCTGCACCACCTGATCGCCGCGCTCGCGCTCACCGCGGCCGGGCTGGTCGCCGTCCAAGGGGTCCTGGACCTGAGGAGCGACCAGGGGGCGCAGGCGCCGCCGCACTTCGCGCTGCCGCCGAGGTCCGCGCTGCTGATCGGCGCCGTCGGCTTCTGCGCGGTCTTCGCCGAGGGCGCGAGCCTGGACTGGTCTGCGGTGTACCTGCGGGACGTGCTGGACACGGACGCCGGCCTGGCCGCGGCCTCCACCACGGCGTTCGCGCTCACCATGGCGGTCGCCCGGCTCGTCGGGGACCGGGTGGTGGACCGCTTCGGCCCGGTGCCCACGGTCCGGGCGGGCGGGGTGCTGGCCACCGCGGGCGGACTGCTGGTGGTCTCGGCGGGGCATCCCGCGGCGGCGATGGCCGGCTTCGGGCTGATCGGGCTGGGCATCGCGGTCGTGGTCCCGCTGGCCTTCGCGGCCGCGGCACGCAGCGGCCCGGCCCCGGCGCAGGCCATCGCCGGCGTCGCGACGATCACGTACACCTCGGGTCTGATCGCGCCGTCGGCCATCGGCGCGGTGGCGGACGCCACCTCGCTCGTGGTCTCCTTCGGTCTGGTCACCGTGCTGGCCTTCGCACTGGTCGTGGGGGCCGCCGTGCTGCGGCCGAAGGCGGCCGCAGCGGGGACCGCCAAGACCAATCGGGACGAACCTGCCGGAATCCAGCCGTAAAATACCGCTGGCCGCCCGGCGGCCCGGATGCTTGATCACACGGCGGAACGGAAGTGGTGGAACATGGGCCTCGGCGTGCGCTGGACCCTGCACGGAGACGGGCGGACCCCCGCCCCCGGCGCGGTGGTCCGGCCGGACGAGCGGTTGTCGTGGCCGCGGACCGCCGGTCTGGGCGCCCAGCACGTGGTGGCGATGTTCGGCGCGAGTTTCGTGGCGCCGGTCCTGATGGGCCTGGACCCGAACCTCGCCATCATGATGTCCGGCGTCGCGACGATCGTCTTCCTCCTGGCGACGCGCGGCCGGGTGCCGTCGTACCTGGGCTGCTCGCTCTCCTTCGTCGGCGTCGCCGCGGCGATCCGGGCGGGCGGCGGGGACAGCAGGGTGGTCACCGGGGCGGTCTTCGTCGTCGGTGTGGCGCTCTTCCTCGTCGGCCTGGCCGTGCAGCGCTTCGGGGCGCGGATCATCCACGCGGCGATGCCGCCGGTGGTGACCGGCGCGGTCGTGATGCTGATCGGCTTCAACCTGGCGCCGGTGACGGCCTCGACGTACTGGCCGCAGGACCAGTGGACGGCGCTGCTGGTCATGGCGTTCACGGGACTGGCCGTGGTGTGCCTGCCCGGATTCTGGTCGCGCATCGCGATCTTCCTCGGGCTGGTCTTCGGGTACGGGATCTCCTGGGTCTTCGACCTCGTCTTCGGCAAGATCCACTCCCCGGCGGGCGGGGCGGAGGCCGTGGACCACTGGCGCCTGGACCTCTCGGGGGTCGGCAGGGCCGACTGGGTGGGGCTGCCCGCCTTCCACGCCCCGGCCTTCGAGTGGTCGGCGATCCTGATCGCCCTGCCGGTGGTGATCGCGCTGATCGCGGAGAACGCCGGGCACATCAAGGCGGTCGGCGAGATGACCGGCGACCCGCTCGACGACAAGCTCGGCACCGCGATCGCGGCCGACGGCGCGGCGTCGATGCTGTCCACGGCCGTCGGCGGCCCGCCGAACACCACGTACTCCGAGAACATCGGCGTCATGGCCGCCACCCGCGTCTACTCCACTGCGGCGTACTGGGCGGCGGCGGGCTTCGCCCTGCTCTTCGGCCTGTGCCCGAAGTTCGGCGCGGTCGTCGCCGCGATCCCGGGCGGGGTCCTCGGCGGCATCACCGTCATCCTGTACGGCATGATCGGCCTCCTCGGCGCCCAGATCTGGCTGAACGGCCGGGTGGACCTGCGCAATCCGCTGAACCTGGTGCCCGCCGCGGCGGGCATCATCATCGGCATCGGCGGGGTCAAGCTCCAGATCACCGACAGCTTCGAGCTCGGCGGCATCGCGCTGGGCACGATCGTGGTGATCACGGGCTACCACGCGCTGCGGTACTTCGCCCCCGCGCACCTCAAGCAGCAGGAGCCGCTGCTCGACGCGGGCACGTCGACGTACGACGATCAGGACGGGCGGGACACGCCGCGTTGACGGGCTTTCGCCCGAACCGGCGAAGCGCACGGCCAAGTTCCCCGCATCCGGGTCGGCGCCTGCGACCCTGCCTCCCATGGAAGCGGTGCTGGCGCGGATGCGCGCCCTGGACGAGCGGCTCCCGCCGCAGGACGGTGTCGCCGTCTTCAACCGGGTCTACCTGACCGTGACCGAAACCCTGTACCGGCGCATCGAGGGCGGCGCCTTCCCCGCCCCGGCGCGGGCGCAGACCCTGAGCGTCCGCTTCGCCGAGCGGTACCTGGCGGCGGTGGAGTCGGACCGGGCGCCGGCCTGCTGGCGCCCGCTCCTGCAGTACCGGCGCCACCCCGGGGTCCGCCCGCTCCAGCACGCCCTGGCCGGGATCAATGCGCACATCGGCCACGACCTGGCGGTGGCGGTGGTGTCGACCTGCCGCGTCCTGGAGTGCGAACCGGCGGCTCTCGAAGCGGACTTCGACCGGGTGGGCGACACGTTGGTCGCGCTGGAGGAGCACATCCGCGAGGAGCTGATGCCGGGCCCGGACCTCCTGGAGGTCGCCGACCCCCTGACCCACCTGGTCGGCTCCTGGAGCCTGGACCGCGCCCGCGCGGGCGCCTGGGCGGCGGCCCGGCTGCTGTGGGCCCTGCGCCGCTCCCCCGGCCTGGCCGAGGAGTTCCGCGACTCCCTCGACGCGGGAGTCGGCCTGGTCGGCCGCTGTCTGCTGACACCGGCGCCGCTGCGGCCCCCGGCCCCGCTGAGGTCCCTCGCCGCGGCCTGCCGCTGACCACGGCGGTCCGGCGGCCGCGCGCGGCCGCTGACCAGGCCGGCCACGGCTGACCGCCAGGGTCCCGTGCCGGGCGCGGCCCCGTGTCCGCCCGTTCCGGTCGTGGGCCCGGTCCCGCCCCCGGTCGTGGCGGGGCCGCGGCACGGGAACGGGCCGCCGCCGCGTTCGTGCGCGGTGGCGGCCCGTGGTCTGCGGGGGGGGCGGGTCCCCTTCGGGGTCAGTCCTCCGGAAGTTCGACCGGGGCGATGTCGTCGTAGCGGTCGCCCGGACCCGGGTTGGCGGCGTCGGTGGAGCCGCCGAGGTGGTGCATGACGCCCCAGACCGCGTTCAGGGCGGTCTGGACCGCGCCCTCGGCCCAGCCGGCCGTCCAGGAGATGTCGTCGCCCGCGAGGAAGATGCCGCGCTTGTCCTCGGGGAGGCGGTCCTGCATGAAGTGGGTGAACAGGCGGCGCTGGTAGCGGTAGTGGCCCGGCAGGTTGGCCTTGAACGCGCCCATGAAGTAGGGCTCGTTCTCCCAGGACACGGTCACCGGGTTGCCGATGACGTGGCGGCGGATGTCGACCTTCGGGTAGATCTCGCCGAGGGACTTCAGCATGACCTCCATCCGCTCGTTCGCCGACAGCGGCAGCCACTTCAGGCTGTCGTCGCACCAGGTGTACGAGAGACAGATGACGGCCGGCTTGTCCGGGCCGTTGTCCAGCAGGTAGGTGCCGCGGGTCATGCGGTCGGTGAGGGTCATCGACATGACGTCGCGCCCCGTCTCCTCGTCCTTGTCCAGCCAGAACGGCCGGTCAACGGGGACGAAGAGCTTGCTGGACTCCATGTAGTGGGTGCGCTCGATCGCCGTCCAGTGGTCGATCGGGAAGAGCGTGTCGTCGCATTCGATCTTCGACAGCAGCATCCACGACTGCGCCGTGAAGATCGCGGCGCGGTAGGTGCGGATGTCGCCGGAGGAGTCGGTGACCGTGATGCGGTTGCCGGCCGTGCGGTGCAGGCGGGTGACCGCCGGGCGCGGGGCGCCGTCGTGCAGGGAGGACAGCGAGGTGCCCTGGGCCCAGTGGACGATCTTCTCGGGCTCGCGCTCCCACAGGCGCAGGGGCAGCTGCTGCGAGCCGCCGACGATGCCGCGGTGGTGGTCGTCGGCCTCGGTGTAGACGACGCGCAGGATCTCCAGGATGGAGTTGGGGAAGTCGGTGTCCCAGCCGCCCGTGCCGAAGCCGACCTGGCCGAAGATCTCGCGCTTGCGGAAGGACTGGAAGGCCTCGGACTTGCAGAGGAACCCGTAGAAGGTCTCGTCGTCGAGCTTCTCGACGAGCTTCGCCCAGATCTCGCGGATGCGCGGGACGTCCCGCTCGCGCATCGCGGTGTTCATGTCGGAGAAGTCGGCGCCCTCGTCGAGGCAGGCGTTCCACGCTTCGGCGACGTCGCGGTAGACCTGCGGGAGGTCGGCGATGGTCTCGGCGTAGTGGGACTCGCCCTTGAGGTCCACGACCGTGGAGGGGGTGGCCTCGGACAGCGGGTTCGGGAAGGGCTCGGTGACGAGGCCGACGAGGTCGATGTAGTGCTGCAGGGCCGTGGAGGACGGCGGGAAGCGCATGGCGCCCATCTCCGCGGTGAGCTCCTCGGTTCCGGCGCCCTCGAAGCCGACGGTCCGCAGCCGGCCGCCGATCTGGTCGGCTTCGTAGACGACGGGCTTGAGGCCCATCTTCATGAGCTCGTAGGCGGAGATGATGCCGGACAGCCCGCCGCCGATGACGGCGACCTCGGTACCGAGCTCGGTGGCCGGTATCTGGCCCAGGCCCGCCGGGTGGGCGAGGAAGTCGTCGTACGCGTACGGGAAGTCCGGGCCGAACATGGTGATCGGCGGCTGTCCGTCGCTGTGCGGGACGGCGGTGGTGGGCACCGTGGACGTCATGGGGTACGGCTCCTTGCGGGCGGCAGGCTGGGGGGAAGTGGTCTCAGACGAGGGAGGCGTAGAGCCCGGGGCGACGGTCGCGCAGGTACGGGTTGGTCGTGCGCGAGGCGTTCAGCAGCTCGGGGTCGGCCTCGCCGAACACCAGCTCCTCGCCGCGTCCGGCCCGGGTGCGGGTGATCCCGTCGGGGCTCGCCAGGCAGCTGAGTCCGACGAACTCGAACTCGCCTTCCGGGCCGGTGCGGTTGACGTACGCGATGTACATCTGGTTCTCGAAGGCCCGTACGGGGACGAGCTGTTCGGCGACGAACTGGAAGGGATGCATCTGCGCCGTCGGCACCAGGAGGAGGTCGGTGCCGGCGAGGGCGTGGGCCCGGACGTTCTCGGGGAACTCCACGTCGTAGCAGATCATGATGCCGACGCGGAGGCCGCCGAGGTCGGCCTGGACGACGGGGGCGTCGCCGGGGGTGAAGGCCCCCTGCTCGAAGCTGCCGAAGAGGTGGGTCTTGCGGTAGTTCGCGAGCCGGGCGCCGTCGGGGCCGACGAGTTGCGCCGCGTTGAACACGGCACCCGCGGCGCGCTCGGGGTAGCCGTACAGGACGGCGACCCCGTGGCGGCGGGCGATCTCGCCGATGGCGCGGGCGGACGGGCCGTCGGCCGGTTCGGCGAGATCGGCGATGTCCTGGACCTCGAGGGCGTAGCCGGTGAGGAACATCTCCGAGGTCACCAGGAGACCGGCCCCGCGCTGTGCGGCACGCTCTGCGGCCTCGTCGAGCGTCTTCAGGTTGTCGGCGGTGTCACCGAGCCGTCCGGAGCTCTGGAGGAGGGCGGTGCGCAGCGGGGGCATGGACTACCTCTGTGGCAGGAGGGGTGGGGTCCTACGACGGTACGTTCGCGCGTTCGACGGGGACAAGCCGTGACCGTTGCGCTGGGCGCATCGATTCGTTGCGTGTTGTGCGGCTTGTCCGGCGATTCGTTGCGTACGGCCTTCCTTGGCCCTCGTGGACCCCTCGTGGACCCCTCGTGGACCCCTCGTGGACCCCTCGTGGACCTCCCGGGGAGCCCCTTCAGCGGACCGCGCGGAAGGCCGGGTGGGCGCTCAGGAAGTGCAGGTCTTCGAGGATGTCGGGGGTGTGGTTGGAGACGACGCGGCCGCTCCAGGTGTCGCAGAGGGCGGGGACCGTCAGGGTGCCGCCGTAGTGGTGGCCGGCCGCCTCGTAGGCCCGCCGCAGGGCGGTGTGTCCGGGGGCCCGGCTGTCGGCGCCGAGGACGGTGGCGGCCAGGGTGTCCTGCAGGCCCAGCCGGGCGTGGGCCTCGGCGACCTGCTCGGAGCGGGGACAGCCGGCGGCGAGGTACAGGTGGTAGCGGTACGGGGCCGGGCAGAAGCCGGCCCCGATCCGGCCGCGCGGGGCGGGGGCCGGAGCGGGGCGGGGCAGGACGGTGCGGGGCAGGACGGTGGGCGGCATGGCTCTCCAGGGTCTGGCGCGGGGCCGCCGGGACACACCGGCGCGCGGCGGCGCGGCGGGCGCGCGGCCGGGGCGGTCGTCTCCTCGGCGTACCGGGTACGGGGTGGCGGCGCGGGGCCCCCGGTGCGGGCGGGGCCGGGTGCGGGCCGGTCGGGTACGGGTCCGGAGATCAGCCGCGCGGGCCGAACGCGCTGCACACGCGCAGGAGGTCGATGTGCAGGCGCCGGGTGAGCCACCAGCGGCGCAGCGCCTGCGCCGGGGTGCGTACCGGGGAGGGAGCCGGGGTGGGTGTCGCGGGAGGAGCCGTTCGCACCGGCCGCGCCCCCCGTTCCTGTCCTCGCGCGGTGACCGCGCAGGCCGTCGTGGCCGTCTCCCGCAGTTTCGTCGGGCGGCCGGGTGCCGTCAAGGAGGCGGAGGCACCCCGACCCGCGCCGGGTTTGCTGCGGCGGGGTTTCGCGGACCGCCCAGCGGTCACACGCGGGGTCAACCCACGGAGAGGAACTGCCATGACCGACGTCGCACGCCTTCCCGGCTCCACGCACCACTCCTGGGAGTGGCAGGCCCGTGCCGCCTGTCGGGAGCTCGGCTCCGCCCGGTTCTTCCACCCGGCCGGTGAACGGGGCGACGACCGCGAGGAGCGGGATGCCGCCGCCAAGCGGGTCTGCGGAGGATGCCCGGTCCGGACGGCCTGCCTGGAGCACGCGCTGAGCACCCGGGAGCCGTTCGGCGTCTGGGGCGGTCTGACGGAGGAGGAGCGCCGGGCCCTCCTGGAGGACGGGCGGCCCGCCCTCGCGGGCCGTCGCTGACCGGCTCCGGCCCCCGGGGCTCCGGCCGGGCCCCACTTCGCGCGCCGCTCCCGCCGGGCCGTCCCACGGGCCGCCGGGGCCCGCGGGGGTCCGCGGGGGTCCGCTCAGGCCGGCGCCCCCGAGGTGAACCGCCGCAGGAGCGGCGACAGCACCAGTACCGACTTGGTGCGCTCGACGAAGGGCTCCCCGGCGATCCGCTCCAGCACCCGTTCGAAGTGCCGCATGTCGGAGGCGAAGACCTGCACCAGGGCGTCCGCGTCGCCGGTGACGGTCGACGCGGACACCACCTCGGGGTAGCGCTCCAGGCCTCGCCGGATGTCGTCCGGCGAGGTGTTGTGGCGGCAGTAGATCTCGATGAAGCCCTCGGTCTCCCAGCCCATGGCCGCCGGGTCCACCCGGACGGTGAAGCCGGTGATGGCGCCTTCGGCGCGGAGCCGGTCCACGCGCCGCTTCACGGCGGGGGCGGAGAGCCCGACCTCCGAGCCGATGTCCGCGTAGGAGCGGCGGGCGTCCTCGGCGAGGGCGTGCACGATGCGTTCGTCGAGATCGTTCAGTCGCACAGAGGGTGGATCACTTCTCTTCAGCGGCCTCCACGGCCGTGGCGGCCAGGGAGGCGACAGTGGCCAGGCTGGAGCGGCGCATGCCGTAGAAGAAGTAGAGCACGAGCCCGACCGCCATCCAGCCACCGAACACGGCCCAGGTGACCGCCGGCAGCTCCGTCATCAGGTAGCCGCAGAAGAGGAAGCCGAGGATCGGGGTGACGGGGAAGAGCATCACCTTGAAGGTGCGGTTCATGTCGGGGCGGGTGTAGCGCAGGATGACGACCGCGACGTTGACGAGGCCGAAGGCGAAGAGGGTGCCGATGCTGGTGGCGTTCGCCAGCTCGCCGAGCGGGATGGTGGCGGCCAGGATGCCGCAGAAGAGGCAGACGATGATCGTGTTGACGCGCGGGGTGCCGGTCTTCGGGTCGACCTTGGCGAAGGCCTTCGGCATCAGGCCGTCGCGGGACATCGCGAAGAGGATGCGGGTCTGGCCGTAGAGGACGGCGAAGACGACGCTGGCGATGGCGACGACCGCGCCGGCGGCGAGGACGACGCTCCAGAAGGCGTGTCCGGTGACGTTCTCCATGATCTTGGCCAGGGCGGCCTCGCTGCCCTCGAAGTCCTGCCACGGCATGGCGCCGACCGCGACCAGGGCGACCAGGCAGTACAGCGCGGTGACGATGCCCAGCGAGAGCATGATCGCGCGGGGCAGGTCCTTCTTCGGGTTCTTGGCCTCTTCACCGGCGGTGGAGGCGGCGTCGAAGCCGATGTACGAGAAGAAGAGCATGGAGGCGGCGGTGCTGATCGCTGTGACGCCGAGCGGGGCGAGGGGGGTGTAGTTGCCCGCCTTGATGCCCATGAAGCCGATGACGCAGAAGAGCACGAGCGTGACGATCTTGACGCCGACCATGATCGAGTTGATCCGGGCGCTCTCCTTGGCCCCGCGGAGCAGGAAGACCATGCACAGCAGGACCACGACCAGGGCCGGCAGGTTGATGTAGCCGCCCTCGCCGAGCGGGGCGGAGAAGCCCTCGGGGATGGTCAGGCCGATCGTGCCGTCGAGGAGCTCGTTGAGGTACTGGCCCCAGCCGACGGCGACGGCCGCGACCGAGACGCCGTACTCCAGGATCAGGCACCAGCCGCAGACCCAGGCGACGAGCTCGCCCATCGTGGCGTAGGCGTAGGAGTACGAGGACCCCGAGACCGGGATGGAGCCCGCGAGCTCGGCGTAGGAGAGCGCCGAGAACAGCGCCGTCAGGCCGGCCACGATGAAGGCGATGAAGACGGCGGGGCCGGCGATCGGGGTGGCCTCGCCGAGGACGACGAAGATGCCGGTGCCCAGGGTGGCGCCGATGCTGATCATCGTCAGCTGCCACATGGTGAGCGAGCGCTTGAGCGCTCCGCCCTCACCCTGGCCGCCCTCGGCGACCAGCTGCTCGACGGGCTTGCGGCGCAGCAGCGGGTGCGCGGGCCTGCGGGGCTCGGACGTGAGCGTCGGCGCCTGGCCGTGATCGAGCACGAGGGGACTCCTTTGTCACTGCGGGTGGGGATTCAGGCGTCGACCGCAGCGGTCCGGAGCAGGAGCAGGCAGAGCCTGGGCATGGGGGACCGCCGAGCAGGCGGTCCACGCCACTCCACGTACAGCGAGTGAGCCTACGAGCTGAGTGATACCGCCCGTAATGCACCATCCTTGCACGTTGGCGCACAATCGTTGCGCGGATCTGTCCTGGATGGTCCTTTGTTGCGCGCGGATGATCGATCGCTGCGCTGCACCCCTCGAAGGCCTTCCTTGACACCTCGTCAGACGTGCCGCGGCGTTCCGCCGTGGACGGGGACACGGTCCGGGTACCGGCAGGCCGTCCCGGGCGCTCCGCCCGGCACGGCGGGCGGTGGAAAGCACCCCGGCGGGGTACGAGTGAAGGCGGCGCCCCCGGGGGCGGTGCGGGCCCCGCGGAGGGCGCACACCGGCCGTCGGGGGCAGCGCGCTCCGGCACGCCCGCCGGCCTCCCGGAGGGCGGGCGGGCGCCGGTGGTGGACGGCGGGGCCGGCACGGCGTTCCCGTATCCGACGATCGGAGGCGAAGAGTGAGCCCGACGGGCACAGACGAGGGGTGGCAGGATCCCGAACCGTTCCTGCGCGGCGTCTCCTGGCTGGACGAGGGGCGCCCGGTGCGGGCCGACCCGGCGGACACCATGCGGCTGCCGTGGGACACGGGCGAGCGCGCCACCCTGCCCATCGGGGTCCGGCTGGAGTTCACCACCGAGAGCGCGCGGGCGGTGGAGGTCCGCTACCGGGCGACGCTGCCCGGCCCCACCGACGCGCTGCGCGACCTCGCCCACGGCTTCGCCCTGTGGGACCGGCACGGGGTGGTATCGGAGGTGTTCACCGAGCCGTCCGCGGAGTCCGTCGTACGGATCGAACTGCGCGGCGGGGCGGGCCCCTTCACCATCCACCCGCCCGAGACGCAGTCCCCCCTGGTCCTGGGCCTGCGCGGGATCGGCGGCGCGCTGGCCCCGGCGCCGCCCGCCCCGCGCTGGGTGGTGCACGGCGACTCCATCACCGAGGGCTGGTGGTCCACCCGCCCCGCCCACGGCTGGCCCGCGGTCACCGGCCGGGCGCTGGGATGGGACACCGTGAACCTCGGGTACGCGGGGGCCGCCCGGGGCGAGCTGGCCACGGCCGAGCAGCTCGCCGGGCTGCCCGCCGACGTCCTCACCCTCGCCTTCGGCACCAACTGCTGGTCCCGGGTGCCCTTCTCCGCGCCCCTGCTGTACGAGACCACCCGCGCGTTCCTCGACCTGGTCCGCCAGGGCCACCCCCGGACCCCGCTGCTGCTGGTCTCCCCCGTCCTGCGGCCCGATGCCGAGCGGACCCCGAACCGGCTCGGCGCCACCCTGGGCGCCCTGCGCGACGCGATGGAGCGCGCCGCCCGGGACCGGATCGCCGCCGGGGACGAGCGGCTCGCCGTGCTCCCGGGCCGGGACCTGCTCGGTCCCGAGCACCTGGCGGACGGGCTCCACCCCAACGACGCCGGACACCAGGTCCTCGGCCTCGCTGTGGTCACGGCCCTGAGGCGCGCCGGGTTCGCCCCGGGGTGAGTGAAAGAGCCCACACCGGCCGCCTTGAACGTATCCCTGCCACCACCGCGTGTCCTGAGCACAGTTGCCGCCGCTCCGGCGGGGGGCGACACGACGGACACACACGTGGGAGAGATCAAGATGGGCATGAAGCGCGGAACCACCCTTGCAGCGGCAGCGATCGCCGTCGCCCTGGCGGTGACGGCCTGCGGCCCGACGGACGACAAGGCCTCCGACACCACCGCGCCCGCCGGTGCCGCCTCCTCCCAGGACGCCTACGCGGCGGCTGACGCCGCCGGCGGCGCCGGGGCCGCGGGGGCCGTGCCCGCCGGGCAGTTGGCCCTCGCCGCGAGCGACCGGCTCGGGTCGGTCCTCACCGACAGCGCCGGGCTGACGCTCTACCGCTTCGACAAGGACACCGCGAAGCCGCCGAAGTCCAACTGCGACGGGGACTGCGCCAAGACCTGGCCGGTGGTCGCCGCCGGCGACGTCACCGCCGCGGCCGGTATGGACCCGGCGGTGCTGGGCGAGGTGGTGCGCACCGACGGCACCAAGCAGCTGACGGTGGGGGGCTGGCCCGCGTACCGCTTCAACAAGGACGCCAAGCCGGGCGACCTCAACGGCCAGGGCGTCGGCGGCGTGTGGTTCGCGCTCGCCGCGGACGGCAAGAAGGCGGCGAAGGACGCCCCGGCGCCCGCTCCGGCCCCGGACGCGGGCGGCTCGGACGGTGCGGGCGGTGCGGGCGGTGCGGACCCGGTCGCGGCGGACGCGGCGCTGTCCGTGGCCAAGGACCCCGAGCTGGGCGAGCACATCGTCGACGGCAAGGGCATGACCGTGTACCGGTTCAAGCCGGACACGGCGTGGCCGATGGTCTCCAAGTGCACCGGCGACTGCCTGGCCAAGTGGCCGGTGGTGCCCCCGGTGGACAAGGCGAACGCGAAGGGGATCACCGAGCGGAACTACCGGGTCATGGACCGGCCGGACGGCAAGAAGCAGCAGACCGTCGACTGCTGGCCGGTCTACACCTTCACCGGTGACAAGGAGCCCGGCGACACCAACGGCCAGGGCGTGGGCGGCACCTGGTACGCGGTCTCCCCCGACGGCAAGCTGATCAACGTCCCGTAGCCCCGGCTGCCGTCCCGAAGGACCCGGCTGCCGTCCCGTAGCCCGGCTCACGCCCTGTGGGCCCGGCTGCCGTCCCGTAGCCCCGGCCCACGCCCCGCGAGTACGGCTCCCACCGCGGCACGGGAGCCGAACCGCGGCTCCCTCCCCGTCCCGCTCCCTCCCCCCACCGACCGGACCGCGCGGCCCCCGCCCCCCTCCCCCTCCCCCCGGGCGGGGGTCGCGCACCGTTCCGTCCCGGCGGGCCGGTGCCTACACTCGGCCGCATGGTGCGCGTACTGGCCGTCGACGACGAGAAGCCGCTGCTGGAGGAGCTCCTCTTCCTGCTGCGCTCCGACCCCCGGGTGCACAGCGCGGAGGGCGCCTCGGACGCCACCGGGGCCCTGCGCAGGATCACCCGGGCCCTGGAGGGCGGACCCGACGGGGCCGACGGCATCGACGTGGTCTTCCTCGACATCCACATGGCCGGGCTGACCGGTCTGGACATCGCCCGGCTGCTGGCCGGGTTCGCCCGTCCGCCGCTGATCGTGTTCGTCACGGCCCACGAGGGTTTCGCCGTACAGGCCTTCGACCTCAAGGCCGTGGACTACGTACTGAAGCCCGTACGCCCGGAACGGCTGGCCGAGGCCGTACGGCGCGCGTGCGCCCTGTCGGGCCGGACCGGGGCGGACCCGGCCGACGCCGGGCCCCCGCCCGGCGCGTCCTTCGCGGGCGGCCCGTACGGGCCCCAGCCCCAGCCCCCGCCGGCCGCTGCGGCACCGCGGCGTCCGGGCGCCGAGGTCGCCGTGGCCGACCGGGCCCCGGACCAGATCGCGGTGGAACTGGGCGGGGTCACCCGCTTCGTGGCCATCGCCGACATCGCCCACGTGGAGGCGCAGGGCGACTACGCCCGGCTGCACACCGACGGGGGCAGCCACCTGGTCCGCATCCCCCTGTCCACGCTGGAGGAGCGCTGGGCGGCCCGCGGCTTCGTCCGGATCCACCGCAGGCACCTCGTCGCGCTGGCCCGGATAGACGAGCTCCGGCTGGACGCGGGCACCACCAGCGTCCGGGTCGGGGCCGCGGAGTTGCAGGTGAGCCGACGGCACGCGCGGGAGCTGCGGGAGCTGCTCATGCGCCGGGCGACCGGCTGAGGCGGACCGGACCCCGCCCGGCCGGCCGGCCGCTGCGGGACCGACCGCCCGGTGGGGAGGCGACCGCCCGCCGCGGGAGCGACCGCCCGCCGCGGCGGGACGTGCCGTTCGTCGTGCGCGGGCGGGCGTCCGGCGACGCGTCGGCGCCGGCGGCCGCACCGCCGGGGCGGCCGACGGGCGGCCCCGCCGCCCGCGCGTATCGTGGCTCGTCCGGCGCGGGAGGAGCGAGATGTCCGACATCCACGCGCTGCTCGACGCCCTGACCGGGCTGCCCCGCACCCGGCCCTGCGGCCCCGCCGAGGCGGAGGCGCTGCTGGCCCGGCTGCGGAGCGCCGCCGCCCGCTGGGCCGACCTCCTGTACGAGGCGGGCGAGGGCGTTCGCGACCAGGTGCCGCCCCGGGCGGAGGCGGCGCTGACGCTGGCCTTCCGGCGCGCGGAGGAGTCGTACGTGGAGCTGGAGATCGCCCTGCGCGACTGCGCCGAGCACCGCGATCCGGCGCTCTGACCCACGCCTGTCGCCCGGGCGCGGGCGTGCATAGACTCCGGTCACCTCCCCAGTCGAAGGACCGCCAGGTGAACCAGACGTACGCGCTGACCGCGGTCGCCGGCGTCGTCCTGGTGACCGTCCTGGTGGGCGCGCTGGGGCTGCGGATCTCGCGGACCACCTCGGACTTCTACGTCGCCTCGCGCACGGTGGGGCCCCGGCTGAACGCGGCCGCCATCAGCGGGGAGTACCTCTCCGCGGCCTCCTTCCTCGGGGTGGCCGGGCTGGTGCTGCTCCAGGGCCCCGAGATGCTCTGGTACCCGGTGGGCTACACCGCCGGGTACCTGGTGCTGCTCGTCCTGGTGGCGGCGCCGCTGCGCCGCTCGGGCGCGTACACCCTGCCCGACTTCGCCGAGGCCCGGCTGGAGTCGCGGGCGGTGCGGCGGATCGCGGTGCTGTTCGTGGTCGGTGTCGGCTGGCTGTACCTGCTGCCGCAGTTGCAGGGCGCCGGGCTGACCCTGGAGGTCCTGACGGGGGCCCCGCACTGGGTGGGCGGGGTGGTCGTCGCCGTCGTGGTGAGCTGCGCCGTGGCCGCCGGCGGGATGCGCAGCATCACCTTCGTCCAGGCCTTCCAGTACTGGCTCAAGCTGACCGCGCTGCTGGTCCCGGCTTTCTTCCTGGTCGCCGCCTGGGCGGGGGACGGCGCCCCGCGCGCCTCCTTCGACGCCGCGGCCGTCTTCCGCGGGCAGACCACCGTCACGGTGGCCGAGGACGTCCGGCTGTCGGTGGACGCGCCGCTCGCGCTGACGGTCACGGGGCAGGTGGACGGCCGTGAGCACGACGCGGCCCCGCTGGTCCTCGACGCCGGACCGCACGCCGTACGGGCGGGCGCACGGCTGGAGTTCGCGCCCGGCACCCCCGTCCCCGAGACCCGGGCGGAGGCCGGGCCGGGCGTGTCCAGCTGGTCGGAGCCGTTGTCCGGGGACCGCCGCGAGCACCGGCTGTACGCGACGTACGGGCTGATCCTCGCGACCTTCCTCGGGACGATGGGGCTGCCGCACGTGGCGGTGCGCTTCTACACGAGCCCCAACGGGCGGGCCGCGCGCCGCACCACGCTGGTGGTGCTCGCCCTGGTCGGCGTCTTCTACCTGCTGCCGCCGGTGTACGGGGCGCTGGGCCGGATCTACGCTCCCGAACTGGCCCTGACCGGCGACGCGGACGCGGCGGTGCTGGTGCTGCCGGAGCGGATGCTGGGCGGGCTGCTCGGGGAGCTGCTGGGGGCGCTGCTGGCCGGGGGCGCCTTCGCGGCGTTCCTGTCGACGGCGTCGGGGCTCACCATGGCGGTGGCCGGGGTGCTGCACCAGGACGTGCTGCCGGCGCGGTCGGTGCGCAGCTTCCGCTGGGCGGTGCCGGTGGCGGTCCTGGTGCCGCTGGCCGGGAGCGCGGCGGCCCGGGACGTGCCGGTGGCGGATGCGGTGGGGCTGGCGTTCGCCGTGTCGGCCTCGTCGTTCTGCCCGCTGCTGGTGCTGGGGATCTGGTGGCGCGGGCTGACGCCGCCGGGTGCGGTGGCGGGGCTGGTCGCCGGGGGCGGGGCGGCGCTGGGCGCGGTGCTGGCGACGCGGGCGGGGCTGGCCCCGGCGGGCTGGGTGCACACGCTCCTGGCATGGCCGGCGGCCTGGTCGGTGCCGCTGGGGTTCCTGACGATGGTGCTGGTGTCCCTGGGCACCCGTTCGCGCGTACCGGGGGGCACGGCGGCCGTCCTGGCGCGGCTGCACCTGCCGGAGGACGTGGCCGGGAGCCGGGCGGGCGGTGTCCGGTGACGGCGGCGGTCCTCGCCGTGCTGGCGGCGGCGGGCGCGGCCCTGCTGCTCGGCGCGGGCTGGGCGGCGGGCCGGCGGCACGCCCGGCGGGGCGGCCGGGGGACGGCGCTGGACCTCGGGACCCCGGTGGAGCGGGCCACCTTCCACACGCTGCACACGGCTTCGCTGGCCGCTCCCCCGCTGCGCGCGGGGCTGACCGAGGACGCCGCCCGCAAGGCCGCCCGGCGGCTGCGCTCGCTGCTGGGTACGGAGGCGCTGTGCCTGACCGACCGGGAGGCCGTACTGGCCTGGGACGGGCCGGGCGCCGACCATCACGAGCGGCGGGCGATGGCCCGGGTCGCGGTGATGCTGGACTCGGGCCGCAGCCAGAGCGCGCGGACCGGTTGCGAGCGGCCGGAGTGCCCGCTGAAGTGGGCGGTGGTGGCGCCGCTCACCGGCGAGGACGGGATGCTGGGCGCGCTGGTGGCCTACGGGTCGCGGGAGTCCGCGGTGCTGGTGCGGGCGGCGACCGAGGTCGCGCGGTGGGTTTCCGTACAGCTGGAGCTGTCGGAGCTGGACCGCTCGCGGACGCGGCTGATGGAAGCGGAGATCAAGGCGCTGCGGGCGCAGATATCGCCGCACTTCATCTTCAACTCGCTGGCGGCGATCGCCTCGTTCGTGCGGACCGATCCGGAGCGGGCCCGGGAACTGCTGCTGGAGTTCGCGGACTTCACCCGGTACTCCTTCCGCCGGCACGGGGACTTCGCCACCCTCGCGGACGAGTTGCGCTCCATCGAGCAGTACCTCGCCCTGGCGGGTGCCCGGTTCGGGGACCGGCTGAAGGTGACCTTGCAGGTGGCGCCGGAGGTGCTGCCGGTGTCGCTGCCGTTCCTGTGCCTGCAGCCGCTGGTGGAGAACGCCGTGAAGCACGGTTTGGAGGACTCCACCGAGGAGTGCCGGATCACGATCGCCGCCCGGGACGCGGGCCCGGAGGCGGTGATCACGGTGGAGGACAACGGCGTCGGGATGGACCCCGCCCTGTTGCGCCGGATTCTGGCCGGGGAGCGGGTCGGCTCCTCGTCGGGCATCGGGCTGCCCAACGTCGACGAGCGCCTGCGGCAGGTGTACGGGGACCCCTACGGCCTGGTGGTGGAGACGGGGGTCGGCGCGGGCATGAAGGTCACGGTGCGAATCCCCAAGTACCGTGCGGGGGTGCACAGTTCCCTTCCCGCGGACGGCCGTTCCGGGCCCTGAGGACTCCGGCGGGGAGGCGGGCCGCCCGGGGCCGGGAGGCCTCCGCCCCCGGGTGCGCCCGTGGCCCCGGGCGGCCCCGCGGGGGGACGGCCGGGGCCACGGTGAGCGGCGCGTGCGGGCGGACCGTGCCGGTCCGGGCCCGGCAGGATCCGAAAGAGGCGGCCTAGCTCCAGCTGGCGTGCAGCGGCTTGCCCTCGGCGTAGCCGGCGGCGGACTGGATGCCGACCACGGCCTTCTCCTCGAACTCCGCGAGGGAGCCGGCGCCGGCGTAGGTGCAGGAGGAGCGGACGCCCGCGATGATCGAGTCGATCAGGTCCTCGACGCCGGGGCGGGCCGGGTCGAGGAACATGCGCGAGGTGGAGATGCCCTCCTCGAAGAGCGCCTTGCGGGCGCGGTCGTAGGCGGACTCCTCGGAGGTCCGGTTGCGCACGGCGCGCGCCGAGGCCATGCCGAAGGACTCCTTGTAGAAGCGGCCGTCGGCGGACTGCTGGAGGTCGCCCGGGGACTCGTACGTACCGGCGAACCAGGAGCCGATCATGACGTTCGAGGCGCCGGCTGCCAGCGCCATCGCCACGTCGCGCGGGTGACGGACGCCGCCGTCGGCCCACACGTGCTTGCCGTACTTTTTGGCCTCGGCGGCGCACTCCAGTACGGCCGAGAACTGCGGGCGGCCCACGCCGGTCATCATGCGGGTGGTGCACATGGCGCCGGGGCCCACACCGACCTTGATGATGTCGGCGCCGGCCTCGATGAGGTCCTTGACGCCCTCGGCGGCGACGATGTTGCCGGCCACGATCGGGACCTGGGGGTCGAGGGCGCGGACGGCCTTGATCGCGTTGATCATCGACTCCTGGTGCCCGTGGGCCGTGTCGATGACGATGGTGTCGACGCCCGCGTCGAGCAGCTGCTTGGCCTTGGCCGCGAAGTCGCCGTTGATGCCGACGGCCGCCGCGATGCGCAGCTTGCCGTTCGCGTCGGTGGCGGGGGTGTAGAGGGTCGCGCGCAGGGCGCCCTTGCGGGTGAGGATGCCGACGAGCTTGCCGTCCTTGTCGACGGCCGGGGCCAGCTTGCGGTGGCCGGCGTCGAGCTTGTTGAAGGCCTCGCGGGGGTCGATGTCCGCGTCGATGAGCAGCAGCTCCTTCGACATGACCTCGGAGAGCTGGGTGAAGCGGTCCACGCCGGTCAGGTCGTGGTCGGTGACGACGCCGATCGGGCGGCCCTCGTCGTCGACGACGACGCCGGCGCCGTGGGCGCGCTTGGGCAGCAGGGACAGCGCGTCGGCGACGGTCTGGGTGGGCGCCAGGGTGATCGGGGTGTCGAGCACGTGGTGGCGGGTCTTCACCCAGGAGATGACGTCGGTGACGATCTCGATCGGGATGTCCTGCGGGATGACGACGATGCCGCCGCGGCGGGCGACGGTCTCGGCCATCCGGCGGCCCGCGATGGCGGTCATGTTGGCCACGACCAGCGGAATGGTGGTGCCGGTACCGTCGGGCGCGGAGAGGTCGACGCCCTGGCGGGAACCGACCGCGGAGCGGCTCGGCACCATGAACACATCGTCGTACGTCAGGTCGTACGGCGGCTTCAGGTCATTGAGGAAACGCACGTGCTGAACATCCCAGTCGATCGAAGGATCCTTCTAGATGGCTGACAGGGCAGCCGAGGAAACGCACGTACTTCATTCTCCCACGTGCTGGCGTTCGCACCGCCCCGGCCGAACGTCCAGGACATACCGGCCCGCCTGGTCCTTTCCTACGGGACCATGGCCCCGGCGGGCGCACGGAGGGCGAACCGCTGCCCTCCGGGTCCGGCGCCGGTTCCGGCGCCGGGTCCGGTCACTGCGGGTGACAACTGTCCCGGAAGCGCGCTCCGCTCGCCCGTCGAGGCCGGTTGCGGGCACGGCACGGCCCTTGCGATCAAGAGGGGATCGGAGGCACCGTTGATTACATGATTACAGCCGAACAGGGCGAGCAGCTCCGCGCGTGGTTCGCCGAGCGCCTGCCCGTGGACGTGTACGAGTCCCTCGTCTCGGTCACGGCCGACCGCGAGGAGATCACCGTCGTCGGCACCGTCGCGGCGACCGAGTCCGTCGGGGAGTTCCGCGAGCGCACCCGGGACCGGCGCATCGAGGTGGCCCGGGAGGCCGAGGAGCTCTACCGCCGCAAGGTCGCCTGGGGCGTCCGCACGGGCGGGGAGACCACGCTCTTCACCCACCTCGCCGTCCCGGTGATGACCCGCCTGCGCCAGTCGGAGCGCCAGGTCCTCGACACCCTCGTGGCCGGCGGGGTGGCCCGCAGCCGCGCCGACGCCCTGGCCTGGTGCGTGCGCCTGGTCGGGCGCAACACCGAGGCCTGGCTGGCGGACCTGCGCGGCTCCCTCGCCGAGGTCCACCGGGTCCGCGCCCAGGGCCCCGACGTCTCCGGGGAGCCGGACACCGCCCCCTCCGATCCCGGATGAGCGGCCGGCCCCCCATCCGGGCACGATCCCGCACGGCCGGGGCCGCGCGACGACGATGAGGGCGCGGACACTGCGGGAGGCCGCGCGACCACGGTGAGGCGCGGGCACCGCGGGAGCGGTGCCCCTCCCCCGCGGCGGCGCTCAGCCGCCCTGTCCGCGCCGCCGCCCCCGCGCAGCGCCCGGCTCGGCCAGCAGCACCGTCAGCGGCGGCGCCCCGTCCTTCTCCTGCTGCTCCCGCCAGAAGTCGACGGCCTCCTCCAGGACCTCCCGGAGCGTCTCCCAGTCCCCGGGCCGCGCGGCGGAGAAGCCGCGCCAGGCGGTCACCGCCACCAGCCGCCCCGCCGTGTCCGGCAGCCACGACAGGTCGCGCACCGCGTCCGCCAGCGCGTCCCAGTTCCCGCCGAACCACCGCGGCACGCCGAAGGCGTCCCCGGCCCGCCGCATCAGCTCGGCCTTGGTGCGCACGCCGTCCAGGTCCAGCCGTACGGTCGTCCAGCCCGCCTCCTCGGCGGCGGCGAGCGCGGGGGCGAGCGGCTGCGGGTCCAGGGTCATCGGACAACCGCCTTGAAGGTCTCGTAGTGGTCGTCCGTGTAGAAGAACTCCCCGCCGTCGCCCGTCACGATCCGGCGGGCTCCGCGGTCCCGCTCCCCGGGCGTGCGCACCGTGTACTCGCGGTAGTAACCGCGCTTCTGCCGGGGCAGGGCCTTCTCGAAGTTCCCGAAGACCGTCCCGTCCTGCCGGTACGGGTACGGGCCGCCCTCGTCGATGAGCGCGAGTACGTCCCGGGCCTGCTGCGGCAGCGCGTCCGCCCGCACGGTGGCCAGGCCCTTCGCCCATCCGGGGGCCTCACCGGGCGCGTCACGGTGATCGGCGGTCGGATCGGCGGGCGCGACCACGGTCGCTTCGGCACCGGTGCTGGCGGCGGCAGGCGCGGGTGTCTTCCCTCCGCAGCCCGCCGCACCGACCAGCGCGGCACAGAGGAACACGGCCCCCAGCAGACGCAGCAACGATCGGGGCACATTCCCGAAGATCATGCACCGATCGTGCCAAATATCCGATTCGCTCGCGAATCGTCCGGTGGCCTCAGAGCGCGGCCATCTTGGTGTACGGACTCAGGATTCGTTTCTGGACCGACCCGAAGTCGACGAGAACGGCGATCCCCTCCTCGATTCCGACGACACGGCCGAGACCGTGCTCATCGTGGGTAACCCGGTCGCCGACGCTGAACTGCCGGAGCGGCGGTTCCACGGGGGCCTTGAACGGGCTGGACGGCAAATGGCGGCGAGGTACTGCTGACTTTGTCATTGGAACCAGTATGCGCCCAGCAGGCCGCCGCGCGGTCCGCCGTTCGGATCTCAATTCCGGCACCATCCGCGGCGGAACGGGTCTCGGGGCCGCTCAGGGGCAGGTCCGGCGGGGTCCGGGCGCCTCAGTCGTCGGGGTCGGCCCGGTCGAGCGCCGGACGCAGCCCCGGCTCCGACTCCGTCAGCAGGTAGTCCGCGACCGCCGTGTCCGTGACCAGGCTGGTCACCAGGCCCGACCGCAGCACGGCCCCGATGGCGGCGGCCTTGCGCAGCCCGCCCGCGATCGCCACGACCTCGGGGATCCGCCGCAGCCGGTCCGCCTCGACGGTGATGCACCGCTCGCCGAGGTCCCGGCCCACGCGCCGCCCCTCGGCGTCGAAGAGGTGGGCGGACATCTCGGCCGCGACGCCCAGCGAGGCGTAGTGGGCCCGCTCGTCGTCGCTCAGCATGTCGTGGACGGTCGAGATCCCCGGCTCCCACGACCCGATGGAGACGGCCGCGACGGTCACCTTGTCGAAGTACTCGAACGCGCGCGCGATCCCGGTCTGGCTCCGCAGCGCCGCCGCGGTCGCCGGATCCGGGAGCAGCATCGGCGCGTAGATCGGGTGCGCGTCGCCCCCCGAGACCTGGGCGGCCCGGCGGACGGCTTCGACGGAGCCGCGCTCGGCCGTCCCGGCGTCGTAGACGCCCGTCAGCTGCACCACGGTGCACGGGGGAAGCCGGTGCAGGGAGGCGGCCATGTGGATGGTCGAGCGGCCCCAGGCCAGGCCCAGTACGTCGCCCTCGTTGACCAGCTCGCCCAGCAGGTCGGCGGCGACCGCGCCGAGGTTCTCCGGGTCGGGAGCGTCCTCGGTGGCGTCGGCCGGCGACTCCACGACCACCGCGTGCCGCAGCCCGTAGCGGGCGCGCAGGGCGTCGGAGCGCTCCGCGTCCAGCTCGGCCGGTACGCGGATCTCGATGCGCACGAGGTCGCGTTCGAGGGCGGTCTCCAGGACCCGGGCCACCTTGAAGCGGCTCACGCCGAACTCCTCGGCGATCTGGATCTTGGACTTGCCCTCCAGGTAGAAGCGGCGGGCCATGGCCGCCGCCTGAACCAGCTCCGCGGGTCCCATCCGCAGGGCTGACCGTCCCGCCGACATTGCAGACACCGCGTTCTCCTCACTGCTGTTCACACTGTCGTGTTCACACTCTCGACTCGCCGTTCATCCTGTCAGATCCGACGGCCGTTGATCAGCCCGGACGGCTTCCGTTCACCGAGCTGTCCACCACCGGTCCACCAACCCTCGCCTCAGTGGTCGCAAGCCCACGGCGCAGCGGCGATCGCGGCACCGGCCTGCTCGCGCAGGGTGCGCACCGCGGCGGCCGGGTCGGCCGCCCCGTAGACCGCGCTGCCCGCCACGAAGACGTCGGCTCCGGCGTCGGCGCAGCGCTCGATGGTGGAGGCCGAGACCCCGCCGTCCACCTGGAGCCACACCTCCAGGCCGTGCTTGGCGATCAGCTCCCGGGTGCGGCGGATCTTCGGCAGCATGATGTCGAGGAAGGACTGGCCGCCGAAGCCGGGCTCGACCGTCATGATCAGCACCATGTCGAGCTCGCCGAGGATGTCCTCGTACTGCTCGACCGGCGTCGCGGGCTTGAGCGCCATCGACGCCCGCGCGCCCTTCGCCCTGATCTCCCGCGCCAGCCGTACGGGGGCGGCCGCCGCCTCGGCGTGGAAGGTGACGGAGCCGGCGCCGGCCTCCACGTACTGCGGGGCCCAGCGGTCCGGGTTCTCGATCATCAGGTGCAGGTCCAGCGGGATGTCCGTGGCCCGGCTGAGGGACTCGACGACCGGCACGCCGAGCGTCAGGTTCGGGACGAAGTGGTTGTCCATGACGTCGACGTGCAGCCAGTCGGCGCCCTCGACGGCCCTGGCCTCCTCGGCGAGGCGGGCGAAGTCTGCGGACAGGATGCTGGGGTTGATCTGAGCGGCCATCCCCCAAGCGTGCCATGCCCCCGCCCGGTTCCGGCCACGACCCCGGAAGTCCGGAACACCGCGTGCCCACGGGCGACCCGCCGGTGATCGTCCGGCGGCGCGGTGCGGCGGCGGGAGTTCCCGGCTCCCGCAGGCAGCGGGGACCCGTTACGGCGGCAGGGCGCGGGCCGCGCGTCGCGGTCCGCGCCCTGCCCCGTGCGGCGCCGCCCTGCGGCGGCCGCGCGTCAGCTCTGAGCGCTGTCGTCAGCTCTGTGCGGTGTCGTCGCCCGCCTGCCCGGCGTCCTCGGCCGCGTCCGCCTTCTCGCGCATCTTGCGCACCAGCTCCGCCTTCTGGTCGGCTGCGCCCTGGCGGTCGAGGTTGCGGTGCGGGCCGTTGTTCTGCCGTTCGGCGCGGGACAGCTTCTTGCGCTGGCCGCCGCCCATGCCGACGGGGTTGTTGATGTTCTTGCTCACGGTCACGGGTTCTCCCGGTAAAAGATGTGAAGTGATCTACGGATTCGAGGGGGCGCCAGCCGTCGGGTGCTACGCGGTGCGCCGCAGCAGCGCCAGGTACATCGCGTCCGTGCCGTGCAGGTGCGGCCACAGCTGGACGTCCGGGCCGTCTCCCAGCGCCGGTACGCCGCCCATGTACGGGCGGGCGTCGACCAGCTCGGCCGACACCGGCGCGTGCCCCGCACCGCGGCCCTTGAGGACGTCGTCCACGACCACCCGGGTCTCCGCCAGGTGCGGGGAGCACGTCGCGTACCCCACGATCCCGCCCACCCGGACCGCCGCGAGGGCCTCCCGCAGCAGCCCGCGCTGGAGCGGGCCGAAGCCCTCCAGGTCCTCGGGGCGGCGGCGCCAGCGGGCCTCCGGGCGACGGCGCAGCGCCCCCAGTCCCGTGCACGGGACGTCCATCAGGACGCGGTCGAAGGATCCCGGCCGCCACGGCGGGCGGGTGCCGTCCGCCGCGATGACCTGGTACGGACCGAGGTTGCCGGCCAGCGCCTTCTCCACCAGGCGGGCCCGGTGCGGCTGCTTCTCGGAGGCCAGCAGGAAGGCCCCGCGCTGCGCCGCCAGCGCCGCGAGCAGCGCCGCCTTGCCGCCGGGGCCCGCGCAGCCGTCCAGCCACAGCTCGTCGCGGCCCTCGACCGGTGCGGCCGCCAGGGCCATCGCCACGAGCTGGCTGCCCTCGTCCTGGACCCCGGCGCGGCCGTCGCGCACCGCCTCCAGGGCGCCCGGCTCGCCTCCCTCGGCCATCCGTACGGCGTACGGCGACCAGCGGCCCGGCAGCGCCGAGTCCTCGCCCACCGCCTCCAGCAGCTCCTGCGGGGTGGACCGCCCGGGCCGGGCGACCAGCGTGACCTCGGGCCGCTCGTTGTCGGCCTCCAGCAGGTCCTCGATGCCCGCGCGGCCGCCGCCCAGCGAGTCCCACAGGGCGCTGACGACCCAGCGCGGGTGCGAGTGGTAGACGGCGAGGTGGGCCTCGGCGTCATCCTCGTACGGCGGGGCGACCCGCTCCAGCCAGCCGTCGAGGTCGTGCGCGGAGATCTTCCGGAGCACGGCGTTCACGAACTTGGCGCGCCCGTCGCCGAGCACCACCCGGGCCAGCTCCACCGTGGCCGAGACCGCGGCGTGCGTGGGGATGCGGGTGCCCAGCAGCTGGTGGGCGCCCAGCGACAGCACGTCGAGCACCGGCGGGTCGACTTCCCGCAGCGGCCGGTCGACGCACGCCTTGATGACGGCGTCGTACGTGCCCTGGCGGCGCAGCGTCCCGTAGACCAGCTCGGTGGCGAGCGCCGCGTCCCGGGCCTGGAAGCTCTCGTCCTGGCGGGCCTTGCGCAGCAGCGGCGGCAGCACGAGGTTGGCGTACGCGTCGCGCTCGTCCACCGCCCGCAGCACCTCGAAGGCCAGCATCCGGACCGGGTCCTTCTGGGGCCGGCGGTACGGCCTGGCCGACTTGGCCGGCTTGCCTCCGGCGCCTGCTGCGGCGGCGGGACGACGGCGGGGCTGTTCGCTCACGTGAAAGGTGCTCCGGATGTACGAGTGCTGCGAGTACGACGAGAGGGGGCGGGAGGGCGGCGGGCGGGCCCGCGCGGGCCGCGCCCGCACGGATCAGCCTACGTCGGCCCCGCCGAGCCGCTCGCCGGGGGCGATGCGCACCCCGCGCGCCCAGTCGGCGGCGCGCATCGGCTTCTTGCCCTGGGGCTGTACCCACAGCAGCTCCACGGCGTGCGAGCCGGTGCCCGCGTACACGTTGTTCTTGGCGGGGGACAGCTCCCCCGGCTCCAGGTCCGTCCGGTCGGGCACCGGGCCCAGGGAGATCAGCTTGAGCCGCTCCCCGCGGAAGACGGTCCACGCGCCCGGGGCGGGGGTGCAGCCGCGCACCACGCGGTCGGCGCGCATCGCCGGGGCCGTCCAGTCGATGCGGGCGTCCTCCACGGTGATCTTGGGTGCGAGCGAGATCCCGTCGAGGGGCTGCGCGACGGCGCGCAGGGTCCCGTCCTCGATGCCGTCCATGGTGGCGACCAGCAGCCCGGACCCGGCGAAGGCCAGCCGGGTCAGCAGGTCGCCGCTGGTGTCGGTGGGGCGGATCTCCTCGGTCAGGATGCCGTAGACCGGACCGGAGTCCAGGCCCTCCTCGATCTGGAAGGTGGAGGCGCCGGTGACCTGGTCTCCCGCCATGATCGAGTGCTGGACGGGAGCCGCCCCGCGCCAGGCCGGCAGCAGGGAGAAGTGCAGGTTGACCCAGCCGTGCCGGGGGATCTCGATGGCGCTCTTGGGAATCAGCGCGCCGTAGGCGACGACGGGACAGCAGTCGGGGTCGATCTCGCGCAGCCGGGCCTGGAAGTCCGGATCGCGGGGCCGGACGGGCTTGAGCACCTCGATGCCGGCCTCCTCCGCGCGCTCGGCGACCGGGCTGGCGACGAGGCGCCGGCCGCGGCCGGCCGGTGCGTCGGGCCGGGTGACGACGGCGGCGACCTCGTGCCGCCCGGAGGCGATGAGGGCGTCCAGGGCGGGCACGGCGACCTCGGGGGTGCCTGCGAAGACGAGCTTCACTGGGTCCTACCTCGCTATCTCGGCTGTCAGCAGCGCACCAGTCTATGGGGCGGCACCCCCCTCCCCCGCCTGCGGTCACGAGGGGGCGTACGCACACGCGCGCGCCCCTCGCATATGCCGACACGCCCCCGTTGCGTGACCTGGGCGTCGGGTGACGCGTTGGTCAAGAGAGATTGACCGAAACGGGCCGCGCGTGAACGGTGTCTGCGGCCCGATCCGCCCTCCAGCACCGGTTCGAGAGGCTTCTTCATGGCCGACCACGCCACTCACGACGCCCAAGCCCGGGCCAGCCTGCACCTCCTGGTGCGGGACATCGAGCGGGTTCGCCGTCAGGTGGATGCCCTGCGTACGCTCACCGCCCAGCTCGGCAATGTGTACCGTCCGCGCCGCTCCGGGCCCTCCACGGGCTTCGTCGTCTACGGGCGGGCGCCCGCGCCCACCGTCCGCCTCGCGCAGGAGCTGCGGGACAGCGTCGAGACGCTGGTCACCGCCGCGGTGGACTTCGACCGCTCGCTCGGCTTCTCGTGGGACGCGGTCGGCTCGGCGCTCGGTGTCACCAAACAGGCCGTGCACCGCAGGTACGGTGCCCGGCGCGCGCAGAGCGCGGAGTCCGCGGAGCCGCCGTCCGAGGGGACGGCCACCCGCACGCTGGGCCCGCTGCCCACCGTCCCGGCGGCCCGCTCGGCGCCCCCGCAGCCCCTGCGCGAGGAGGCTCAGGTCGTGGTGGGCGCCGCACCCCGCCCGTCGACCTTCCCCGGCCCGCGCAACGGCTGATCCGGAGCGCCTGCCGCCGGGTCGCCGACCCCCGACGGAACCGGCCCGCTCCTCCGAGCCGTACGACCCGCCTCCGGCGGACGACCGACCGGTCGCCCCGACCGGGGGCGTCCGGCTGCCCGGCCCGGCCGGGGGTCAGCCGATGTCCAGGGGGTCGATCCGGACCCGGACCGCCTCCGCCGCCGGGACGCCCCGCGCCATCCGCGCGGCCTGCGCCGACTTCAGGGCCGCCGCGAGGGCGGCGCCGCTGCCCGGCGGGACCCGGACCAGCGCCCGCTCCCCGGCGGAGGGCTCACCCCGGCGCCCCGGAAGCGGCACCGGTCCCAGGACCTCCGCGTCCGCCGGCAGTCCGGCGCCCGCCAGGAAGGCCTCGACCGCCTCGCCCCGGCCGGCCACCGCCGCCATCCGCGACACCGGCGGGAAACCGAGCTGGGCCCGCTCCGCCAGCTCCCGGACCGCATGGCCGACCGGGTCCCAGCGCACCAGCGCCTGCACCGGGCGCAGCGTCGGCTCCGCCACCACCACGACCTGTCCCTCCGCCCGGACCAGCGAGGCGGCCGCGATCCACCGCCGCAGTGCGTCCTCGCCGGCCCGCAGGTCGGGCCGGCCCAGCATCGCCCAGCCGTCCAGCAGCAGCGCCGCCGCGTAGCCGGCGTCCGCCGCGACCGGCTCGGCGCCCGGGGTGCACACCACCAGCGCCGGCCGGTCCGGCACCTCGTCCAGCACGTGGTCGCGCCCGGAGGTCCGTACGGGCACGGCCGGGAAGGCCCGCCCCAGCTCCTCGGCGGTCCGCCGGGCGCCCACGACCTGGGCCCGCAGCCGGAACGAGCCGCACTCCTCGCAGTGCCACGACGGCTCACCGCGCCCGCACCAGCCGCACTGCAGCTCGCGCTCGTCGGGGGCCTCCAGCGGGCCCGCGCAGACCGTGCACCGGGCCGGGGTGCGGCACCGCTCGCACGCCAGCCGGGGCACGTACCCCCGGCGCGGCACCTGGACGAGCACGGGCCCGGTCTTCAGCCCCTCCCGTACGGTCTCCCACGCCAGGCTCGGCAGCCGCGCGGCGCGGGCCGCCTCGTCGCGGGCCAGCAGTTCGTCGCCCACGGTGCGGATCCGGGGAGCGCACGCGCGCACCGTCTCGCGGCTCGCGACCAGCGGCCGCGCCCAGCCCGACTCGACGAGCTGCGCGGCCTCGACGGTGCAGCTGGTGCTCCCGGCCAGGAAGGCGCAGCCGTCGGTGACCGCGCGCAGCTCCAGCACCTCCCGGACGTGCGGGAAGGGGGCGCGGTCGTCGCTGTGGCTGGAGTCCCCGTCGTCCCAGACGGCGACGAGCCCGAGGTCCCGTACGGGTGCGAACATCGCGGCCCGGGTGCCGACGACGGCCCGGACCGAGCCCCGGCTGACGGCGAGCCACTGGCGGTAGCGCTTCTCGGGCCCGGACTCGGCGGTGAGCAGGGCGTGGCGTCCCTCGCCGAGCAGGGCGGTGAGCGCCGCGTCCACCCGGGCGGCGGTCCGCCCGTCGGGGACGACGGCGAGGGCCCCGCGGCCGGAGGCGAGGGTGGCGGCCACGGCGCGGGCGAGCTCGTCGGCCCAGCCGGGACCGGGCAGGGCCGTCCACACCGCGCGCGGTGTGCCGCCGCCGGCCAGGGCGCGCAGGAAGGCCGGCCCGGACCCGTACCGCTCCCAGCCGCCCGGCGCGGGCGCGGGGGACGGCGGCAGCGGCTCCGGTGAGGGCTTGGCCTCGGCCCTGGCGTTGCGCGGGGGCAGGGCGAGCTGGAGGACGTCGGCGAGGCTGCCGGCGTACCGGTCGGCGACGGCGCGTGCGAGGGCCAGCGTCCGGGGGGCGAGGACCACCTCGGGCGAGACCACCTGGGCGAGGGCGGCCAGCGCTCCCTCGTAGTCGGACTCGGCCCGGCGCTCGACGACGAACCCGTCGATGAGGCCGCCGCCCTCCCTGCGGCCGCCCCGCACGTGGTGCGCGCCGGCCCCGAAGCGGACCCGGACGCGGACGCCCGGCTGCGCGGCGTCCGACAGTTCGGCCGGGACGGCGTAGTCCCAGAGCTGGTCGAGGTGGAGGACGCCCTTGTTCACGAGGATGCGGGCGACGGGCAGCTCCTCCGCGAGGGCGGCCCCGCGCCAGGTGCGCGGCTTCGCCTTGGGCGCCTTGGCCTTCGCCTCGGCGACCATCTCCCGGATCAGCGCGAGCTGCTCCGGCGGGGAATCGTTCGCGCTGCTCACACCCGCATTCTTACCAAACCCCGCTGACAGCCGACGGATCGGCCGGACGTGCGAACGGCCCCGGACCGTGTGGTCGGGGGCCGTTCGGCGGGAGGTCCTACAGGCCCGCGGCCGCGCGCAGCGCGTCCACGCGGTCGGTGCGCTCCCAGGTGAAGTCCGGCAGCTCGCGGCCGAAGTGGCCGTAGGCGGCGGTCTGGGCGTAGATCGGCCGCAGCAGGTCCAGGTCGCGGATGATGGCGGCCGGGCGGAGGTCGAAGACCTCGCCGATCGCGTCCTCGATCTTCTGGACGTCCACCTTGGCGGTGCCGAAGGTCTCCACGAACAGGCCGACGGGCTCGGCCTTGCCGATCGCGTACGCGACCTGGACCTCGCAGCGCGAGGCCAGTCCGGCCGCGACGACGTTCTTGGCGACCCAGCGCATGGCGTAGGCGGCGGAGCGGTCGACCTTGGACGGGTCCTTGCCGGAGAAGGCGCCGCCGCCGTGACGGGCCATGCCGCCGTACGTGTCGATGATGATCTTGCGGCCGGTGAGGCCGGCGTCGCCCATCGGGCCGCCGATCTCGAAGCGCCCGGTCGGGTTGACCAGCAGGCGGTAGCCCTCGGTGTCGAGCTTGATGCCGTCCTCGACCAGCTGGTTCAGGACGTGCTCCACGACGAACTCGCGGATGTCGGGCGCGAGCAGCGAGTCCAGGTCGATGTCCGACGCGTGCTGCGAGGACACCACCACGGTGTCGAGGCGCACGGCCTTGTCGCCGTCGTACTCGATGGTGACCTGGGTCTTGCCGTCGGGGCGCAGGTAGGGGATGGTCCCGTTCTTGCGGACCTCGGACAGGCGCTTGGAGAGCCGGTGCGCGAGGTGGATCGGGAGCGGCATGAGCTCGGGGGTCTCGTCGCAGGCGTAGCCGAACATCAGGCCCTGGTCGCCGGCGCCCTGCTTGTCGAGCTCGTCCTCGTCGCCCTCGACGCGCTTCTCGTAGGCGGTGTCGACGCCCTGCGCGATGTCCGGGGACTGGGCGCCGATGGACACCGAGACGCCACAGGAGGCGCCGTCGAAGCCCTTCTTCGAGGAGTCGTAGCCGATCTCGAGGATCTTGTCGCGCACGAGCTGGGCGATCGGCGCGTAGGCCTTCGTCGTCACCTCGCCCGCGATGTGCACGAGACCCGTGGTGATGAGGGTCTCCACCGCAACGCGCGAGGTGGGGTCCTCGGTGAGGAGGGCGTCGAGGATCGTGTCGCTGATCTGGTCAGCGATCTTGTCGGGGTGGCCCTCGGTCACAGACTCCGAGGTGAACAGACGACGGGACACAACGCTCCCTGGGGTTGCAGCGGCTGCTGGCTGATCATTGGCGGAACCACATCGGAGGCTGCGCCCGATCACGTTCCGGATGCAGTTTATCGGTCGCCACCGTTCGCCGGACCACCCGTCTCGCCTTGTGGGAGCCGTGTGACCTGCGGCACTCCATTCTTGCGTACGGACCGGACGAGGAGAAGGCACTCCGCTCAGGCGCGTCGGGCACCCAGCCGGAGGACCACCTGGTCCCAGATCACGTCGGAGAGCACGTCCTTGGGACCGTGGGGCACCTGGACCTCGGAGCCGTCGGAGGCCAGGATGACCGCCTCGTTCTCCTCGGAACCGAAGGTCTTGGACGCACCGACCTCGTTGACCACCAGGAGGTCGCAGCCCTTGCGGGCCAGCTTCGCCCTGCCGTTGGCCAGGACGTCGTCGGTCTCGGCGGCGAAGCCCACCACGACCTGGCCCTCGCGCGCCCGGTCGGCCGAGACCTCCGCGAGGACGTCCGGATTGCGCACGAGGGCGACGGGCGCGGGCTCCTGGCCGTCCTTCTTCTTGATCTTCCCGTCGGCGTACGCGGCGGGGCGGAAGTCGGCCACGGCCGCGGCCATCACCACGGCGTCCGCGTCCGGGGCCGCCTTGAGCACGGCCTCCCGCAGCTGCAGCGCCGTCCCCACCCGTACGACGTCCACACCGGCCGGGTCGGCCAACGCGGTCTCCGTCGCCACCAGGGTGACCCGGGCGCCGCGTGCCACGGCGGTGCGGGCGAGGGCGTAGCCCTGCTTGCCGGAGGAGCGGTTGCCGAGGAAGCGGACGGGGTCCAGCGGCTCCCGGGTCCCTCCGGCGCTGACCACCACGTGCCGTCCGGCGAGGTCCTGTCCGGACCCGCCGCCGGTACGGCCGCGCCCCCTCAGGACGTGCCGGCACACCTCGAAGATCTCCTCGGGGTCGGGCAGCCGCCCCTTGCCGGTGTCCTTGCCGGTCAGTCGGCCCACGGCGGGCTCGATGACGACGGCCCCGCGGCGCCGGAGCGTGGCCACGTTCTCCTGGGTGGCGGGGTGCTCCCACATCTCGGTGTGCATCGCGGGAGCGAAGACCACCGGGCAGCGGGCGGTGAGCAGGGTGTTGGTCAGGAGGTCGTCGGCCAGGCCGTGGGCGGCCTTGGCGAGCATGTCGGCGGTGGCCGGAGCGACCACGACCAAGTCGGCGGACTGCCCGATCCGCACGTGCGGGACCTCGTGGACGCTCTCCCACACCTCGGTGGAGGCCGGGTTCCCGGAGAGGGCGGACCAGGTCGCCTCACCGACGAAGTGGAGGGAGGCGGCCGTGGGCACCACGCGCACCTCGTGCCCGGACTCGGTCAGTCGGCGCAGCAGCTCGCACGCCTTGTACGCGGCGATCCCGCCGCTGACCCCCAGCACGACCTTCGGCTTGTCCACCGCGCACTCCCCTTCGACCCGTCCGACGCCTTCGGCGCTGATCGCCGTACCCACCCATGACACACCACGGGCCCGGCAGATGTTCTGCCGGGCCCGTGGTGAAAAGAATTCTCGGTGCCTTACTGAGCCGGGGCCTCGATGGCCTCGGAGGTCAGCAGACCCGCGTTGATCTCGCGCAGCGCGATCGAAAGCGGCTTCTCGTGGACGTGGGTGTCCACCAGCGGGCCGACGTACTCGAGCAGGCCCTCACCGAGCTGCGAGTAGTACGCGTTGATCTGACGCGCACGCTTGGCCGCGTAGATCACGAGGCTGTACTTCGAGTCAGTAGCCTCGAGCAGCTCGTCGATCGGCGGGTTGATGATGCCCTCGGGCGCAGTGATGGAAGAGGACACGCTCTACCTTCCGAAGATGGGTGAAAGATCAAACATTGATCGACCGATTCATAAACATCGATCAACGATCAGACAACTTCCATCAAGGCTAGCAGCTCGCGGGCCACGTCCTCGACGGAGGTGTTCACCAGGGTGGTGTCGAACTCGGACTCGGCAGCCAGTTCGATCTTGGCGGTGTCGAGCCTGCGCGCGATGACATCCGCCGACTCGGTGCCCCGGCCGGTGAGCCGGCGGACCAGCTCGTCCCAGCTGGGCGGAGCCAGGAAGACCAGCTGGGAGTCGGACATCGACTCGCGGACGAGCCGTGCGCCCTGGAGGTCGATCTCCAGCAGTACCGGCTCGCCGCTGTCCAGGCGTTCCAGCACCGCGCCGCGCGGTGTGCCGTAGCGGTTGCCCGCGAACTCGGCCCACTCCAGCAGCTCGCCGTTGGCGATCAGCTTGTCGAACTCGTCGTCACTGACGAAGAAGTAGTGGATCCCGTGCCGCTCACCGGGCCGCGGCTTGCGGGTGGTGGCCGACACCGAGAGCCACACCTCGGGGTGAACCTTGCGCATATGCGCGACGACCGTGCTCTTGCCGACCCCTGAAGGGCCGGAGAGCACGGTCAGCCGCGGACGAACCTCTGCTGCCATAAAGCGATTATCCAGCCTCTCGGGACTGCCTGAGAACGCCGGAGGCACTTCGGGCAGTGCGTCAGCCGGCAGGAGTGCCGAACTCACGCTCCAGAGAAGCGATCTGGTTGGAGCCGAGACCTCGAACACGCCGGGACTCGGAGATGCCGAGGCGCTCCATGATCTGCTTGGCGCGCACCTTGCCCACGCCAGGCAGGGACTCCAGCAGGGCGGAGACCTTCATCTTGCCGATGACGTCGTTCTCCTGGCCCGTCTTGATGACCTCTTGGAGCGAGGCGCCGGAGTGCTTGAGTCGATTCTTCACCTCGGCCCGCTCCCGGCGAGCCGCGGCGGCCTTTTCGAGCGCGGCTGCGCGCTGTTCAGGGGTAAGGGGCGGAAGAGCCACGCCTACGTCACCTCGGATGTCGAACTGTCGGATACGGACCGGTGGGGAACACGGAGGCACCACACCAGGCGAGGTCCCGAACAGCGATGGAACTCGTTCGCTGCGCGTTCACTCTGGTCGGAGACTAGCGGCCATGACCGCTCCAGTCAGCGAGAACGGACGAAAAGTCCTGGTCAGCCTCCACTGAACCGTACATCAGGGACAAACTACCCCGGTTTTGTCCGGCGAAAGCCGTTCGAATTTCGTCAGTCCGTGCGAAGTCCGCGTCCGGCGGCGCCCCCGAACGGCCGCGTTCCCGTACGCGGTCACCCCCGCACAGGGCCCGCCGCGTACGGGCACGGGCCCGATCGGGCCCGTGAGCAGCGCGGCCCGCGGGCGGCGCCCGGACCGGCCGTGCCGGCGCGGGCGGCCGCCGCGGTGGTGATACGGGTCACACGGGGCCCGCTAGGCCGAGACGGCCGCGCGGACCTCGTCCGCGAAACGCCGCGCCGACGAGCGCAGGGCCGCGGTGTCCGGGCCGTGTTTCAGCACGCCCCGCGAGACGTTCGGCACCACGTTGCGCACGGCCGCGCCGAAGACCGCCGGGAGGTCGGCGGCGGTGGCGCCCTGGGCGCCGATGCCGGGGGCCAGCAACGGCCCGTTGATGTCCAGGTCGAAGGAGGACAGGTCGCCGAGCGTGGCGCCGACCACCGCGCCGAAGGAGCCCATCGGCTCGGCGCCCGCGTTCTCCGCGGCCAGGTGGGCCAGCATGGTCGCCCCGATGGTCAGGCCGTCCTCGCGGACCGCGCGCTGGACCTCCGCGCCTTCCGGGTTGGAGGTCAGGGCCAGGACGAAGAGGCCCGCCCCCGACGCGCGGGCCAGGTCGACGGCGGGCTTCAACGAGCCGTAGCCGAGGTACGGGGAGACCGTCAGCGCGTCGGAGAAGAGCGGGGACGCCGGGTCGAGGAAGGCCGAGGCGTACGCCGCCATGGTCGAGCCGATGTCCCCGCGCTTGGCGTCCATCACGACCAGGGTTCCCGCCGCCCGCGCGTCCGCCACGGTCCGCTCCAGCACGGCGACGCCGCGCGACCCGAAGCGCTCGAAGAAGGCCGCCTGGGGCTTGAAGACCGCCACCGACTCGGCCAGCGCCTCCACGACTGTGCGGGAGAACCTCTCCAGGCCGGCGACGTCGTCCGCCAGGCCCCAGGAGTCGAGCAGTGCCGCGTGCGGGTCGATGCCGACGCACAGCGGGCCGCGCTCGTCCATCGCCGTGCGCAGGCGGGTGCCGAAGGGGGTCACGGTGCTCACAGAGCGGCCTTCCGGGTCTCGGCGCCCACCGCGTCGGCGAGCGTGGCGTACGGGCTGTCGGCCAGGCGTGCGGCCAGGCCCTGGTGGATGGCGCGGGCGTAGCAGGGGCCCTCGTAGATGAAGGCGCTGTAGCCCTGGATCAGGGTGGCCCCGGCCAGGATTCGCTGCCAGGCGTCCTCGGCGTTCTCGATGCCGCCGACGCCGACCAGCACGAGCCGGTCGCCCACGCGGGCGTACAGCCGGCGCAGGACCTCCAGCGAGCGCTCCTTGACGGGGGCGCCGGACAGGCCGCCGGTCTCCTCCACCAGCGAGGCCGGGGACTTCAGGCCGAGGCCCTCCCGAGCGATGGTGGTGTTCGTGGCGATGATGCCGTCCAGGCCGAGCTCCAGCGCCAGGTCCGCGACCGCGTCCACGTCCTCGTCGGCCAGATCGGGCGCGATCTTGACCAGGAGCGGGACCCGGCGGTCGGTGACCACCCGGTCCGCGGCCGCGCGCACGGCGGTCAGGAGCGGGCGCAGCGACTCGGTGGCCTGGAGGTTGCGCAGGCCCGGGGTGTTGGGCGAGGAGACGTTGACGACCAGGTAGTCGGCGTGGCGGGCGAGCCGCTCGGTCGAGGCGACGTAGTCCGCGACGGCCTCGTCCTCGGGCACGACCTTCGTCTTGCCGATGTTGACGCCGACGACCGTGCGGAAGACCGCCTCGCGGGCGGCCAGGCGCTCCGCCACGGCCGCCGAGCCCTCGTTGTTGAAGCCCATCCGGTTGATCAGCGCGCGGTCCGGGACGAGGCGGAAGAGCCGCTTCGCGGGGTTGCCGGGCTGGGGCTGCGCGGTGACCGTGCCGATCTCGACGTGGTCGAAGCCGAGCATGGACATGCCGTCGATGGCGACGGCGTTCTTGTCGAAGCCCGCCGCGAGCCCGAAGGGGCCGTGCATCCGCAGGCCCAGGGCCTCGGTGCGCAGCGACTCGTGGCGGGGGGCGAGCCACGCCGCGAGGAAGGTCCGCAGCACGGGGATGCGGGCGGCGAGGCGGATCCAGCGGAAGGCCGCGTGGTGGGCCCGCTCCGGGTCCATCCGCTTGAAGACCAGGTTGAAGAAGAGTCGGTACGTCGTCACTGTCTTGAAGGTCCCTCTGCGCTCATGAAGAGGGGGACACCCGTCGCATCAGCGAATCCGGTGTCCCCCTCCCCTGTACGGGCTGCTAGTCGCGGGCCGCGGTCAGGTGCTCCGCGTGCTCCTGGAGCGAGCGGACGCCCACGTCGCCGTGGCCGAGCGCCTCGATGCCCTGCACGGCCGCGGCGAGCGCCTGGACCGTGGTCAGGCACGGCACGCTGCGCGCCACGGCCGCCGTGCGGATCTCGTAGCCGTCGAGGCGGCCGCCGGTTCCGTACGGGGTGTTGACGATCAGGTCGACCTGGCCGTCGTGGATCAGCTGGACGATGGTCTTCTCGCCGTTGGGACCCTCGCCGTCGCTGAGCTTGCGCACCACGGTGGCGTTGATGCCGTTGCGGCGCAGCACCTCGGCGGTGCCGGCGGTGGCCATCAGCTCGAAGCCGTGGGCGACGAGCTCGCGCGCCGGGAAGATCATCGAGCGCTTGTCGCGGTTGGCGACGGAGATGAAGGCGCGGCCCTTGGTGGGCAGCGGGCCGTAGGCGCCGGCCTGCGACTTGGCGTACGCCGTGCCGAAGACGGAGTCGATGCCCATGACCTCGCCGGTGGAGCGCATCTCCGGGCCGAGGACGGTGTCGACGCCGCGGCCCTGGATGTCGCGGAAGCGCGACCAGGGCATCACGGCCTCCTTGACGGAGATCGGCGCGTCCAGCGGGAGGGTGCCGCCGTCGCCGGTCTTGGGCAGCATGCCCTCCGCGCGCAGTTCGGCGATGGTGGTGCCCAGCGAGATGCGCGCGGCGGCCTTGGCCAGCGGGACCGCGGTCGCCTTCGAGGTGAAGGGGACGGTCCGGGAGGCGCGCGGGTTGGCCTCCAGCACGTAGAGGATGTCCCCCGCCATCGCGAACTGGATGTTGATCAGGCCGCGGACTCCGACGCCCTTGGCGATGGCCTCGGTGGAGGCGCGCAGGCGCTTGATGTCGTGGCCGCCGAGGGTGATCGGGGGCAGGGCGCAGGCCGAGTCGCCGGAGTGGATGCCGGCTTCCTCGATGTGCTCCATGACGCCGCCGAGGTAGAGCTCGTGGCCGTCGTAGAGGGCGTCCACGTCGATCTCGATGGCGTCGTCGAGGAAGCGGTCGACCAGCACGGGGCGGGTCGGGGAGATCTCGGTGGACTCGGCGATGTAGGACTCCAGCCGGGTCTCGTCGTAGACGATCTCCATGCCGCGGCCGCCGAGCACGTAGGACGGGCGCACCAGGACCGGGTAGCCGATCTCGTCCGCGATGGCCTTCGCACCCGTGAAGGTCGTGGCCGTGCCGTGCTTGGGGGCCGGCAGGCCGGCCTCGGCGAGGACCTGTCCGAAGGCGCCGCGGTCCTCGGCGGCGTGGATGGCCTCCGGGGAGGTGCCGACGACGGGGACGCCGTTGTCCTTGAGCGCCTGGGCGAGACCGAGGGGGGTCTGGCCGCCGAGCTGGACGATGACGCCGGCGATGGGTCCGGCCAGGGACTCGGCGTGGAAGATCTCCAGCACGTCCTCGAGCGTCAGCGGCTCGAAGTACAGGCGGTCGGAGGTGTCGTAGTCGGTGGAGACGGTCTCCGGGTTGCAGTTGACCATGACGGTCTCGTACCCGGCGTCGTGCAGCGCGAAGGAGGCGTGGACGCAGGAGTAGTCGAACTCGATGCCCTGGCCGATGCGGTTCGGGCCGGAGCCCAGGATGATGACCGCGGGCTTGGTGCGCGGGGCGACCTCGGACTCCTCGTCGTACGAGGAGTAGAAGTACGGGGTCTTCGCGGCGAACTCGGCGGCGCAGGTGTCGACGGTCTTGTAGACCGGGCGGACGCCCAGCGCGTGGCGGACCTCGCGCACGACGTCCTCGCGCAGGCCGCGGATCTCGGCGATCTGGACGTCGGAGAAGCCGTGGCGCTTGGCCTCGGCGAGGAGCTCGGGGTGGAGCTTCTCGGCGGCGGCGAGCTCGTCCGCGATCTCCTTGATGAGGAAGAGCTGGTCGACGAACCAGGGGTCGATCTTCGTGAACTCGAAGACCTCCTCCTGGGTGGCGCCGGCGCGGATGGCCTGCATGACGGTGTTGATGCGGCCGTCGGTGGGGCGGACCGCGGTGGCGAGCAGCTCGTCCTTGTCGCCGACCGGGCCGACGAAGGTGAACTGCGAGCCCTTCTTCTCCAGGGAGCGCAGGGCCTTCTGGAGGGCCTCGGTGAAGTTGCGGCCGATGGCCATGGCCTCGCCCACCGACTTCATGGTGGTGGTGAGGGTGGCGTCGGCGAGCGGGAACTTCTCGAAGGCGAAGCGCGGGGCCTTGACGACGACGTAGTCGAGGGACGGCTCGAAGGAGGCCGGGGTCTTCTCGGTGATGTCGTTGGGCACCTCGTCGAGCGTGTAGCCGATGGCCAGCTTGGCGGCGATCTTGGCGATCGGGAAGCCGGTGGCCTTCGACGCGAGCGCCGAGGAGCGCGAGACGCGCGGGTTCATCTCGATGACGATGACGCGGCCGTCGGCCGGGTCGATCGCGAACTGGATGTTGCAGCCGCCGGTGTCGACGCCGACCTCGCGGATGATCGCGATGCCGATGTCGCGCAGCCGCTGGTACTCGCGGTCGGTGAGCGTCATCGCCGGCGCGACGGTGATCGAGTCGCCGGTGTGGACGCCCATCGGGTCGAAGTTCTCGATGGAGCAGACGACGACCACGTTGTCCTTGGTGTCGCGCATCAGCTCCAGCTCGTACTCCTTCCAGCCGAGGATGGACTCCTCCAGGAGCACCTCGGTGGTCGGGGAGAGCGTGAGGCCCTGGCCGGCGATCCGGCGCAGCTCCTCCTCGTCGTGCGCGAAGCCGGAGCCGGCGCCGCCCATGGTGAAGGAGGGGCGCACGACGACGGGGTAGCCGCCGAGGGTGTCGACGCCGGCGATGACGTCGTCCATGGTGTGGCAGATGACGGAGCGGGCGGACTCGCCGTAGCCGATCTTGGCCTTGACGGCCTCGACGACGCCCTTGAAGAGGTCGCGGTCCTCGCCCTTGTTGATGGCCTCGACGTTGGCGCCGATGAGCTCGACGCCGTACTTCTCCAGCACGCCCTGCTCGTGCATCGAGATCGCGGTGTTGAGCGCGGTCTGGCCGCCCAGGGTCGGCAGCAGCGCGTCGGGGCGCTCCTTGGCGATGATCTTCTCGACGAACTCGGGGGTGATCGGCTCGACGTACGTGGCGTCGGCGATCTCCGGGTCGGTCATGATCGTCGCGGGGTTGGAGTTCACCAGGATGACCCGCAGGCCCTCGGCCTTGAGGATGCGGCAGGCCTGGGTGCCGGAGTAGTCGAATTCGGCGGCCTGGCCGATGACGATCGGGCCGGAGCCGATGACCAGGACGGACTGGATATCGGTGCGCTTAGGCACGCTCGGCCTCCATCTGGGCGGTTTCCATCAAAGACGTGAAACGGTCGAAGAGGTACGCGGCGTCGTGCGGGCCGGCAGCCGCCTCGGGGTGGTACTGGACGGAGAAGGCCGGCTGGTCGAGCAGCTGGAGGCCTTCGACGACCTGGTCGTTCAGGCAGACGTGGGAGACCTCGGCGCGGCCGTAGGCCGTGTCGGTGACCTTGTCGAGGGGCGCGTCCACGGCGAAGCCGTGGTTGTGCGCGGTGATCTCGACCTTGCCGGTGGTGCGGTCCTGCACCGGCTGGTTGATGCCGCGGTGGCCGTACTTCAGCTTGTACGTGCCGAAGCCGAGCGCGCGGCCCAGGATCTGGTTGCCGAAGCAGATGCCGAAGAGCGGGGTCTTGCGCTCCAGCACGCCCCGCATGACGGCGACGGGCCCGTCGGCGGTGGCCGGGTCGCCCGGGCCGTTGGAGAAGAAGACGCCGTCCGGGGAGACCGCGTAGACGTCCTCGACGGTGGCGGTGGCGGGCAGGACGTGCACCTCGATGCCGCGCTCGGCCATCCGGTGCGGGGTCATGCCCTTGATGCCGAGGTCCACGGCGGCGACCGTGAACTTCTTCTCGCCGATCGCGGGGACGACGTACGCCTCCTTGGTGGCGACCTCGGCGGCGAGGTCCGCGCCCTTCATCTGCGGGGCGTCCTGGACGCGGGCCAGCAGGGCCGCGTCCTCGCCGATGCTCGCGCCGGAGAAGATGCCGACGCGCATGGCGCCGCGCTCGCGCAGGTGGCGGGTCAGGGCGCGGGTGTCGATGCCGGAGATCCCGACGACACCCTGCTGCGCCAGCTCCTCGTCCAGCGAGCGCCGCGAGCGCCAGTTGGACGGGACGCGGGCGGGGTCGCGCACGACGTACCCGGCCACCCAGATGCGGGAGGATTCGGGGTCCTCGTCGTTGACGCCGGTGTTGCCCACGTGCGGGGCGGTCATGACGACCACCTGGCGGTGGTACGACGGGTCGGTGAGGGTCTCCTGGTAGCCGGTCATTCCGGTGGAGAACACGGCCTCGCCGAAGGTCTCACCCACAGCGCCGTAGGCGCGGCCGCGGAAGATCCGACCGTCCTCCAGGACGAGTACGGCGGGAGCTTTGGCTGCTCCCCTGGTGGAGGTCGTCATCGTTCGGCGCCTTCCGTCGTGATGGATGAGTTCTGTGTGGTCAACGCGTTGATCCCGTCGACCCACGCGGCGTGCTCGGCCGCGCGGTCGGAGCGGAATCCGGAGTCGATCAGCCTGTCGCCGTGCGCCCATGTGACGACGAGCAGACCGCCCTCGGTGAGTACCTTGCCCGCGATTCCCTTGTCGAGGCGGGCGCCGCGCAGCTGCGCGGCCGGTACGAAGAAGTCCGTGGCTCCGGGTCGCACCACGTCGAGGCCCGCGTCGGTGAGCGTGAGCTCGACCCGGCTGCGGACTCCCAGGCCGTGGGCGACGATCCGGTCGAGCCACTGCCCGGCGGTGGTGGACCCGTGGTACCGGCCGGTCAGGGCCAGCCGGTGCTCGGGGAGACCGTCGGGGGCGGCGGGCAGCTCCGGCAGATCGTTCTGCAGGGCGCCGCGCCATTTCCAGCCCTGCCGCATCAGCCAGTACACGAAGGCGATGAAGACGAGCAGGCCGACGACCCACGCGATGCGCGCGCCCCAGTCCGTCACCTCCGCCGACCGTCGCTCGGCGGCCTCGGCGGCCAGTTGGATTACTGCAGGTGTCACGCCAGCGTCCCGTCCACGACCGTTGTCCGGCCCCGCAGGAAGGTGTGAGTGACGCGCCCCGGCAGCTCACGGCCCCTGTAGGGCGTGTTGCGGCTGCGGGAGGCGAAGCGTGCGGGGTCCACGACACCACGGTACGAGGTGTCGACCAAGGTCAGGTTCGCGGGTTCACCTGCCGAGACGGGACGGCCGTGGTTCTCCAGCCCGCCGATGCGCGCCGGTGCGAAGGACATCCGCTGGGCGACGCCCGCCCAGTCGAGCAGTCCGGTCTCCACCATCGTCTCCTGGACGACGGAGAGCGCGGTCTCCAGGCCCACCATGCCCATGGCGGCGGCGGCCCACTCGCAGTCCTTGTCCTCGTGCGGGTGCGGGGCGTGGTCGGTGGCGACGATGTCGATCGTGCCGTCCGCGAGGGCCTCGCGCAGGGCCAGTACGTCGGCCTCGGTGCGCAGCGGCGGGTTCACCTTGTAGACCGCGTCGTAGGAGCGGACGAGCTCCTCGGTGAGCAGGAGGTGGTGCGGGGTGACCTCGGCGGTGACGTCGATGCCGCGGGACTTGGCCCAGCGGACGATCTCCACCGAGCCGGCGGTGGAGAGGTGGCAGATGTGGACGCGGGAGCCGACGTGCTCGGCGAGCAGCACGTCGCGGGCGATGATCGACTCCTCGGCGACGGCCGGCCAGCCGCCGAGACCGAGCTCGCCGGAGACGACGCCCTCGTTCATCTGGGCGCCCTCGGTGAGGCGGGGCTCCTGGGCGTGCTGGGCGACGACGCCGCCGAACGCCTTCACGTACTCCAGGGCGCGGCGCATGATCACGGCGTCGTCCACGCACTTGCCGTCGTCGGAGAAGACGGTGACGCGGGCGGCGGAGTCGTGCATGGCGCCCAGCTCGGCGAGCTGCTTGCCCTCCAGGCCGACGGTGACGGCGCCGATGGGCTGCACGTCGCAGTAGCCGGACTCCTTGCCCAGGCGCCAGACCTGCTCGACGACGCCGGCGGTGTCGGCGACGGGGAAGGTGTTCGCCATGGCGAAGACGGCGGTGTAGCCGCCGCTCGCGGCGGCGCGGGTGCCGGTGAGGACGGTCTCGCTGTCCTCGCGGCCGGGCTCGCGCAGGTGGGTGTGGAGGTCGACGAGCCCGGGGAGGAGGACCCGGCCCTCGGCCTCGATGACGGTCGCGCCGTCCGCCGACAGGCCCGTACCGACCTCGGCGATGGTCTCGCCGTCGATCAGGACGTCCTGCGCCTCGCCGCCGAGTACCTTCGCGCCACGGATCAGGATCTTGCTCATCTTTACTTGCTCTCCTCGGTGCGGGCAGCGGGGGTGGTGGTGAGGGCGGGCTCGGAGCCTCCGAGCAGCAGGTACAGCACGGCCATCCGGGTGGAGACGCCGTTGGCGACCTGTTCGACGGCCGTGCAGCGGTCGGAGTCGGCGACCTGGGCGGTGATCTCCATGCCGCGGTTCATCGGGCCGGGGTGCATCACGATGGCGTGCCCGGGCATCTTGGCCATGCGGTCGCCGTCGAGCCCGTACCGGCGGGAGTACTCGCGCTCGGTCGGGAAGAAGGCGGCGTTCATGCGTTCGCGCTGCACACGCAGCATCATCACCGCATCGGACTTCGGCAGCACCTCGTCGAGGTCGTAGCTGACGTCGCACGGCCAGCTGTCGACGCCGATGGGCACCAGGGTGGGCGGGGCCACCACGGTCACCTGGGCACCCAGGGTGTGGAGCAGCTGGACGTTGGAGCGGGCCACCCGGCTGTGCAGGACGTCGCCGACGATGGTGATGCGGCGGCCGTTCAGGTCCTTGCCGAGGCCCGCGTCGCGGCCGACCAGGCGGCGGCGCATGGTGAAGGCGTCCAGCAGGGCCTGGGTGGGGTGCTCGTGGGTGCCGTCGCCGGCGTTGACCACGGCGGAGTCGATCCAGCCGGAGGTCGCCAGGCGGTAGGGGGCGCCGGAGGCGTGGTGGCGGATGACGACCGCGTCGGCGCCCATGGCCTCCAGGGTCAGCGCCGTGTCCTTGAGGGATTCGCCCTTGGAAACGGAGGAGCCCTTGGCGGAGAAGTTGATGACGTCCGCGGAGAGCCGCTTGGCGGCCGCCTCGAAGGAGATCCGGGTCCGCGTGGAGTCCTCGAAGAAGAGGTTGACGACGGTGAGGCCGCGCAGGGTGGGCAGTTTCTTGATCGGCCGGTCCGCGACGCGGGCCATCTCCTCGGCGGTGTCGAGGATCAGGACGGCGTCGTCGCGCGTGAGGTCGGCGGCCGAGATGAGGTGGCGCTTCATCTGGATGGCTCCGTAGGTCGGGAGGGCAGGCAGGCGGACGGGCTGGCTGGCGTGCGGGCAGGGCGGACCGCGGCACGGACCCCGAGGAGGGGCCCGGACCGGCACGGGCTACTGCTGCCCGGCTGCCTGGGGGGTCCGCTGGCCGAGCAGCACGGCGTCTCGGCCGTCCTCCTCCTGGAGCTGGACCTTCACGGTCTCCCGCAGCGACGTGGGGAGGTTCTTGCCGACGTAGTCGGCGCGGATCGGCAGTTCGCGGTGGCCGCGGTCGACGAGGACGGCGAGCTGCACGGCGCGGGGGCGGCCGATGGCACCGAGGGCGTCGAGGGCCGCGCGGATGGTGCGGCCGGAGAAGAGCACGTCGTCGACGAGGACCACGAGGCGGCCGTCGATGTCGTCGCCGGGGATCTCGGTGCGGCCGATGGCGCGGGCAGGCTTCAGCCGCAGGTCGTCGCGGTACATGGTGATGTCGAGCGAGCCGACCGGGATCTTCGTGCCGGTGATCTCTTCGAGCTTGGCGGCCAGCCGGCGGGCGAGGTACACACCGCGGGTGGGAATGCCGAGGAGCACCACGTCGTCGGCGCCCTTGGCGCGTTCGACGATCTCGTGGGCGATACGGGTCAGGACCCGGGCGATGTCCTGCGCGTCCAGGACGGGGCGCATGGCATCGGGATGCTGCTGAGTGTCCATGAAAAGGACCTCCTTCTCCGCCTCACGGGACGGACCTTAAAGGACGTCTGATGTACGCCTCCCACCGTACCAGGGGCATCCCGGCGGCCCGACACCGGGCCGGCGCCGGGGGCACGCACGGGGCTGCCGGGGCCCCTCGTGCGTGCGGCGTGGGGGCCATTCGGCTTGACGCATCCAAGTAACGCTGCGTAACCTCACAGTGAGTTACCAGCCGCGCGGCGGAGCCGCACGTTGTCCATGTTCGTCACAGCGTCACAGCGTCCGGGAGCGTTATGTCCAGCGAATACGCCAAACAGCTCGGGGCCAAGCTCCGCGCCATCCGCACCCAGCAGGGCCTTTCCCTCCACGGTGTCGAGGAGAAGTCCCAGGGCCGGTGGAAGGCCGTGGTGGTCGGTTCCTACGAGCGCGGGGACCGTGCCGTGACCGTCCAGCGCCTCGCCGAGCTGGCGGACTTCTACGGGGTTCCGGTACAGGAGCTGCTGCCCGGCACGACTCCCGGCGGAGCGGCCGAGCCGCCGCCGAAGCTGCGCCTGGACCTGGAGCGGCTGGCGGGCGTGCCCGCCGAGAAGGCGGGCCCGCTCCAGAGGTACGCCGCGACCATCCAGAGCCAGCGCGGCGACTACAACGGCAAGGTGCTCTCGATCCGCCAGGACGACCTGCGCACCCTCGCCGTCATCTACGACCAGTCGCCCTCGGTCCTGACCGAGCAGCTGATCAGCTGGGGCGTCCTGGACGCGGATGCCCGTCGCGCGGTGGCGCACGAGGACGCCTGAGTCCTCCGGGCCCCGGCCCCAGTCTCAGCAGAAACGTTTACCGGCGGGGGGGGGGGGGCCCCCCGGGGGGGGGCCCCCCCCCCCGGGGGGGGGGGGGGGCCGCGGGGGCGGCGCGCGGGCCCCCCCCCGCCGCCGCGCCGGGGGCGCCGGGGAGGGCCCCGCGGGC
>NZ_JBHXSC010000018.1:0-102096 GCF_042716505.1 Streptomyces sp. NPDC058674 | reverse complement strand
GTGGGGGTGCGGCGCCCGGGGCCCCCCGCCCCCGTGCGCCCCCGCCCCCCCGGGCGGCGCGGCGGGCCCACCGGGCGGGTCTCCCCGGGGGCCCCCCCCCCCCCCCCGGGGGCGGGGCCCCGCCCCACGGGTCAGCCTTCCAGTTGGGCGAGGGCCTCGGTGGCGATCCGTTCGAAGACGGCCTCGTCGGCTGCGAAATCGGAGTCGGGGATGGGCGCGTGGACCACCAGCTCCGTGAAGCCCAGCTCCCGGTGGCGGCCCGCGAAGTCGACGAACGCGTCCACGGACTCCAGCATGGTGTTGCGATCCGGAGTGAAGCCGGTGAGCAGGATCTTCTCCACGGACCCGGTCTCGCGCCCGATCTCCGCCAAGGCCTTGCCGAGCGCGCCGACCTGCCCGCGCAGGGCATCCAGCGACTGCTCCGCGGTGCCCTCATCGAAGAGCTTCGGGTCACCCGTGGTCACCCATGCCTGGCCGTGCCGGGCGGCGAGCTTCAGGCCGCGCGGCCCGGTCGCGGCGACGGCGAAGGGCAGCCTGGGGCGCTGCACGCAGCCGGGGATGTTGCGCGCCTCCACGGCGGAGTAGAAGGCCCCTTCGTGGGTCACCGCCTCCTCGGTCAGCAGCCGGTCCAGCAGCGGTACGAACTCGGCGAAGCGGTCGGCCCGCTCCCGCGGGGTCCAGGGGTCCTGGCCCAGGGCGGTCGCGTCGAAGCCGTTGCCACCCGCACCGATCCCGAGGGTGACACGGCCCCCGGAGACGTCGTCCAGGGACATGAGGTCCTTGGCCAGGGTCACCGGGTGACGGAAGTTCGGCGAAGTGACGAGCGTGCCCAGGCGCAGCCGCTCGGTGACGGCGGCCGCCGCGGTCAGGGTGGGCACCGCGCCGAACCACGGGCCGTCGCGGAAGGTCCGCCAGGAAAGGTGGTCGTAGGTGTAGGCGGTGTGGAACCCGAGCCGTTCGGCCCGCTCCCACTGGTCACGACCGCCCTCGTGCCATCGACGTACCGGAAGGATCACCGTACTCAGACGCAGACTCATGCGTTCGAGCCTACGGGGCCGCCCGACCGGCCCGCGCGGGACCGAGGCGAAGGTTTCACGTGAAACACGATCCCGGCACCGATGTTTCACGTGAAACACGGACCGGCCCCGGAGGTCGTCCCGATCATGGTTCGCCCGCTCGGGACCATGGGCGAAGATGGAGCCGTGACCTCGGCTCCCCAGCGCCCGGAAGGGCCCACTCCCACGCCCCGGCTGATCGCCACCGACCTCGACGGCACCCTGCTGCGCGACGACAAGTCGCTCTCGGCCCGCACCGTCGACGCACTCGCCGCCGCCGAGGAGGCCGGCATCGAGGTCTTCTTCGTGACCGGGCGCCCGGCACGGTGGATGGGCGTGGTCAGCGACCACGTGCACGGCCACGGCCTCGCCATCTGCGCCAATGGCGCGGCGGTGGTCGACCTGCACGGCGGTCCGGCGTTCGTCCAGGTCCGGGCGTTGCCCCGGACCGCGGCCGGCTCCGTGGTGGAGGCCCTGCGAGCCGCCGCCCCCGGTACGTCCTTCGCGGTCGAGCTGACCACCGGCATCTCCTACGAACCGGAGTACCCGCCCTTCTTCCAGGACCCCGGCGCCACGGTCGCCACCGCGGAGAAGCTGCTGCACGAGGACACGGACGAAGGCTCCGCCCCCGTGCTCAAGCTGCTCGCGCACCACTCCGAGCTGGCTCCGGACGCGTTCCTGGCCCTGGCCCGCTCCGCCGCCGGCGCCTATGCGTCGATCACCCGGTCCAGCCCGACCTCCCTGCTGGAGATCAGCGGCCCCGGCGTCTCCAAGGCGAGCACCCTGGAGCTCTGCTGCGCCGAACGGGGCATCGCTCCCGCCGAGGTCGTCGCCTTCGGCGACATGCCGAACGATGTGGAGATGCTCGGCTGGGCGGGCACCTCGTACGCGATGGGCAATGCCCACCCGGACGTGATCGCGGCCGCGTCCGGCCGCACCACCGCCAACAACGAGGACGGGGTCGCCGTCGTGATCGAACGCATCCTGGCCGAGCGCACCGCGGCCATCGCGGCCGAGCAGCAGGGCATCTGACCCCGCCCGCCGCGACCCGGCCGGGGCGGGCGCCGGTCGCGGCCCGGCATGCCGTACGGGCGGACGATCTCTAGAGCGGGGCCTCCCACACCACGGTGGTCCCGCCGCCGTCCTCCCCGATACCGGGGCCGTACGAGCTCGCGCCGCCCAGCGACTCCGCCCGGCGGCGCAGGTTCCGCAGGCCGCTGCGACGCCCGCCCTGCGCAATCCCCACCCCGTCGTCGGCGACCTCCAGCCGCACCCCGGGCCGCCCGTCGGCGAGGATGGCGGTGGAGTCCACGACCACTTCGATCCGCGATGCCTCGGCGTGCCGGAAGGCGTTGGACAGGGCTTCGCGGAGGGCCGCGATCAGGTTCTTGCCGACCAGCTCGCCGACGACGGCGTCGATCGGGCCGAGGAAGCGGTGGGCGGGCTTGAAGCCCAGCGGCACGGCCGCCATGTTGATCTCCCGCAGCACCCGGGTGCGCAGCCCCGAGGGGGCCTCCGCCGGGCCCTGCTGCAAGGCGAAGATCGCCGTACGGATCTCCTGGATGGTCACGTCGAGCTCGTCCACCGCCTTGCCGACGCCGTCACGGACCTCGGGAACGACCGATCTGCGCTGGGCGCCCTCCAGCATCATCCCGGTGGCGAAGAGCCGCTGGATGACCAGATCGTGCAGGTCGCGCGCGATCCGGTCGCGGTCCTCGAACACGGCCAGCCGCTCCCGGTCCCGCTGCGCCTCCGCCATCATCAGGGCGAGCGCCGCCTGGGAGGCGAACTGCGTCGCAAGAGTGCGTTCGGCCTCGCTGAACGGCCGCTTGTCGCGGGCGCGCGGAGTGACCAGGGCGCCCAGCACCCGGCCGCCGCTGTGCAGGGGCAGCATCATGCACGGCCCGTACTGGTCGGCCAGCCTGCTGATCGTGCGGGGGTCGGCGGCGGCGTCGTCCACGAAGACGGCCTCGCCCCGCAGCAGCCGGCCCACCACGGGACTCTCGGCCGGGATCACCATGCCGAGCGAGGTGGCCGGGTTCTCGGCGGAGACGGCGACGATCTCCATCCCGCCGTCCGCCGCCGGCAGCATCACGATCCCGGCGGCGGAGTCGGCCAGCCGCCGGGCCTGCTCGGCCACCACCGCAAGGGCGTCGTCCGCGTCCCCGCCGGACAGCAGGGCGGTGGTGACGGCCACCGAGCCGTCGATCCAGCGCTCGCGCTGGGTGGCGGCCTCGTACAGCCGGGCGTTGCCGATGGCGATGCCCGCCTCGGTGGCCAGCACCCGGACCATGTGGACGTCGTAGTCGTTGAACTCGCCGCCGCCTTTCTTCTCGGCGAGGTACAGATTGCCGAAGATCTCCCCCTGCACGCGGATCGGGACGCCGAGGAAGGTCTTCATGGGCGGGTGGTGGGCCGGGAACCCGGCGGAGCGCGGGTCCTGGGTCAGATCGGCGAGGCGCACCGTGTCCGGGTGCGAGATCAGGGCGCCCAGCAGCCCCCGCTTCCCGTCGGGGCGGTGGCCGATCTTCCTGGCCGGCTCCGAGCCGATTCCGAAGGTGACGAAGTCCGAAAGCCCCCGGCCCTCCGGGTCGACGACCCCGATCGCCGCGTACCGGGCGCCGGCGAGCTCGGCCGCGGTCTCGCAGATGCGGTCCAGGGTGGAGTGCAGTTCGAGACCCGTGCCGACCGACCTCATGGCCTCCAACAGCTGGGGCACCCGGGCGGTGAGCTCGGTGGACAGGCCCTGCAGGCTCCTGGTGGCCCGAGTGGCGGCCTCCATCGGGTCCGGCGTTCCGTCCGATGACTCCTGCGCTGACATGCCCTTGAGAGTAGTTAGTCCCTTTTGCTGTGGAAAGTCGGCCGCGTTCCGTCCGTTTCCCATTCCCGCTCCAGCATCCGCCGCAGCGGCCCCTCGGCAGCGGCCAGCTCCGCGTAGGAACCGCGCTGCGCGACTTCTCCGTGCTCCAGTACGAGCACCTCGTCGACCGCCTCCAGACCGGCGAGCCGGTGCGTGATCAGCACCGTGGTGCGCCCCTCCGTGGCCGCCAGCAGGTCATCCGTCAGGGCGTCCGCCGTGGCCGGGTCCAGATGCTCGGCCGGCTCGTCCAGGACCAGCACGGGGAAGTCCGCGAGCAGCGCACGGGCCAGGGCCAGGCGCTGGCGCTGTCCGCCGGAGATGCGCTCCCCGTGCTCGCCGACGAGGGTGTCCAGGCCGTCCGGCAGGCCGTCGGCCCACTCCAGCAGCCGGGCCGCCGCCAGCGCGTCCCGCAGTTCCGCCTCGTTCGCCCCGGTCCGGGCCAGTCGCAGGTTCTCCCGTACCGAGCTGTCGAAGATGTGGGCGTCCTGGGCGCACAGCCCCACGCGCGCCCGTACGTCGTCGCCGTCGAGGGTGCGCGCGTCCGTCCCGCCCAGGGTGTACGTGCCCTCGTGCGGGTCCAGGAACCGCAGCAGGACCTGCGCCAGGGTGGTCTTGCCGGAGCCCGAGGGGCCGACCACGGCGATCCGGCGCCCCGCTTCCAGAGTCAGGTCCAGCCCGTGCAGTGCCTCCCTCTCCTGGCCGGGGTGGCGGGCGGCCAGCCCCGTCAGCCGCAGCGGGAAGGGGGAGGCCGGGGCCCCGGCCGGATGCGCCGGCTCGACGACCGGAGCCGGCGCGTCGATGACCTCGTAGACCCGCTCGGCGCTGCGGCGGACCCGTTGGCGGTACTGGACGGCCAGCGGAAGCCCGTTGACCGCCTCGAAGGCGGCGAGGGGGGTCAGCACGGCGACGGCCATGGCCACCCCGGACAGCCGCCCGTCGTGCACCGCGTTCGCGGCGACGGCCGCGGCGGCCACCACGGTGAGCCCGCAGACCAGTGCGGAAAGGCCGCTGCCCAGACCGGTGGCGGCGGCGCCCCGGGCGGCGATGCGCGTGAGCACGCCGTCGCTCTCCCGGGTCCGGCCCTTGCGGTCCTCCAGGGCGCCGGCCACGGTCAGCTCCGCGGTACCGGTGAGGAGGTCGGCCACCCGGGTGGCGAGCTCGCCCCGGGCGGGCGCGAGCCGGCGTTCGGCGCGGCGGGCGGTCGCCCCGCTGACCAGGGGCACGCCGAGGCCGGCGGCGAGCAGTCCCGCCGCGAGCACCGCCCCCGCCTCGGGCAGCAGCCAGGAGGTGAAGGCCACCGAGCCGGTCCCGACCAGCACCGCGGTGCCGACCGGCAGCAGCCAGCGAAGCCAGTGGTCCTGCAGGGCGTCGGCGTCGGCCACCAGCCGCGCCAGCAGGTCGCCGCGCCGGTGCTCGCGCAGTCCTGCGGGGGCGATGCGCTCGAGCCGCCGGTACACCGACACCCTCAGGTCGGCGAGCATCCGCAGCACGGCGTCGTGGGAGACCAGCCGCTCGGCGTACCGGAAGACGGCCCGTCCCATGCCGAAGGCCCTGGTGGCGGTGACCGCGACCATCAGGTAGAGCACGGGGGGCTGTTCGGAGGCGCGCGAGATCAGCCAGCCGGAGACGGCCATCAGACCGACGCTGCTGCCGACGGCCAGCGCCCCGAGCAGCAGGCCCAGCCGGAACCGGCCCTGCCAGGCCTTGGCCACCGCACGCACCCGGCGCAGCGGATCGGTCCCGCCCGCGTCCGCCCCGCCGGCCCTCCCCGTCTTCTCGGACGCGGGGCCGAGGATCCACTCCCCGGCGTCCGGAGTGGATCCGCGCGGTTCGGCGGCGGGCCGGGTCCCGCTGGCGGCGGGCCGGGGGAGGAGCCCGGCCGGGCGGTCCTGCGCCGCCAGCGGGACCACCCGGTCCGCGACGGCGAGCAGGGCCGGCCGGTGCACGACCAGGAGCACGGTGCGCCCGACGGAGAGCCGCCGCACGGCGTCCACGACCCCGGCCTCCGTCTCCCCGTCCAGCGCGGCCGTCGGCTCGTCCAGCAGCAGTACGGGGCGGTCCGCCAGGAACGCCCGCGCCAGGGCGAGGCGCTGACGCTGGCCGGCGGAGAGCCCTGTGCCGCCCTCGCCCAGGGCTGTCTCCATGCCGCGGGGCAGCTCGGCGACGAACTCCCAGGCTCCGGCGTCCTGCAAGGCCTGGACCACGTCGGCGTCGGACGCCCCGCTGCGGGCCAGCCGTACGTTCTCGGCGATCGTCGCGGCGAACAGGTGCGGCCGCTGGGGCACCCAGGCGATCCGCTCGCGCCACTGGTCGGGCGCGAGCAGCGCGAGGTCCACGCCGCCGATGCGGACCCGCCCCGCCGTCGGTGCCGTGAATCCCAGCAGCACCTGGAGCAGCGTGGACTTCCCGGCCCCGCTGGGGCCGGTGAGGGCGACGCACTCCCCCGGCTCGACGGCCAGCGAAACCGGCCCCGGCGAATCCCCGCCGCGCCCCTCGTACCGGACGGCGACCCCGTCGAACTCGATCCGCAGAGGGGTGCCCGCCGGCAGCACCACCCGGCCGCCCGGGTTCGCGACGGGGGTTTCCAGTACCTCGAAGATCTGCTCGGCGGCCGCCAGACCCTCCGCGGCCGCGTGGTACTGCGCGCCCACCTGTCGCAGCGGCAGGTAGGCCTCCGGCGCCAGGATCAGGATGACCAGCCCGGTGTAGAGGTCGAGTTCGCCGTGGACCAGCCGCATGCCGATGGTCACGGCCACCAGCGCCACCGACAGGGTCGCCAGCAGTTCCAGGGCGAAGGAGGACAGGAAGGCGATACGCAGGGTCCGCATCGTCGCGCGCCGGTAATCGTCGGTGATCGCGCGGATCGACTCGGCCTGCGCCTTGGCACGCCCGAAGACCTTCAGGGTGGGCAGCCCGGCCACCACGTCGAGGAAGTGCCCCGACAACCGGGACAGCATCCGCCACTGGCGGTCCATCCGGGACTGGGTGGCCATGCCGATGAGGACCATGAACAGCGGGATCAGGGGGAGCGTGACCACGATGATCGCCGCCGACACCCAGTCCTCGGTGGCGATCCGCGCGAGCACGGCCACCGGTACGACGACCGCCAGCCCCAGCTGGGGCAGGTAGCGCGAGAAGTAGTCGTCGAGGGCGTCCACCCCCCGGGTGGCCAATGCCACCAGCGAACCGGTCCGCTGCCCGTCCAGCCAGCCGGGTCCCAGGTCCGCGGCCCGCTCCAGCAGCCGGCCGCGCAGCTCGGACTTGACCGCCGCGCCCGCCCGGTGCGCGGCCAGCTCCGTCAGCCAGGCGATCAGCCCCCGCCCCAGCGCCACGGCGGCGAGGAGCAGCAGGGGGGTCCGGAGGGCTTCGCCGTCCAGCCCCTCCTCGAAGGCGCCGACCACGATCTCGGCGATCAGCATCGCCTGACCGACGACCAGCCCCGCCCCGGCGAGGCCCAGGGCCACCACCGCCCCGAGGAAGAGGCGGGTGGAACGGGCGTACCGGAGCAGGCGCGGGTCGATCGGTTTCACGTGAAACATCCCCAGGGGCAGGGTCAGTCAGGCAGGAGGGCGGGATCGAGCGGGTTCAGTGCGCGTCGACGATGTGCTGCGTGCCGATCCGCTTGCGGAACACCCAGTACGTCCAGCCCTGGTAGAGCAGGACGAGCGGAGTGGCCACTCCCGCGCACCAGGTCATGATCTTCAGGGTGTACGGGCTGGACGAGGCATTGGTGACCGTGAGGCTCCAGGCGTCGTTCAGCGAAGACGGCATGACGTTCGGGAAGAGCGTCAGGAAGAGCATGGCGACCGCGGCGGCGATGGTGATCCCCGACAGGGCGAACGACCACCCCTCCCGGCCCGCGAGGTTGAAGCCTAGGGCGCCGACCAGGGCCGCCACCGCGACCACCATCGCCACCAGGCTCTTGCCGTCGCCGCGCGAGGCCTGGGTCCAGACGAGGAAGACCAGCGCCAGCACGGCGGTCACCACACCGAGCCGGGCCGCCAGCCGCCGGGAGCGGTCCCGGATGTCGCCGACCGTCTTGAGCGAGGTGAACACCGCGCCGTGGAAGGTGAAGAGGGTGAGGGCGACCAGTCCGCCGAGGATCGCGTACACGTTGAGCAGGTCGAGGAAGGTCCCGACGTACTCCTTGTTCGCGTCGATCTTCACGCCGCGCACGATGTTGGCGAACGCGACGCCCCACAGGAAGGCGGGAATCAGCGAGGTCCAGAAGATCGCGTGTTCCCAGTTGGTCTGCCATGCGTCCTCGGGCCGCTTGTGGCGGTACTCGAAGGCGACACCGCGGATGATCAGGCAGATCAGGATGAGCAGCAGCGGCAGGTAGAAGCCGGAGAAGAGGGTGGCGTACCACTCGGGGAAGGCGGCGAAGGTCGCTCCGCCCGCGGTGAGCAGCCAGACCTCGTTGCCGTCCCACACCGGCCCGATCGTGTTGATCAGGACCCGCTTCTCCGTGCGGTCGCGGGCGAGCAGCTTGGTCAGGACGCCGACTCCGAAGTCGAAGCCCTCCAGGAAGAAGTAGCCGATCCACAGGACGGCGATGAGCACGAACCAGACGTCGTGGAGTTGCATGGTGTGGTCTCCCCAGCCTCAGTACGAGAAGGCCATCGGCCGGTCGGGGTTCTTGTCGTCCCCGCCGATCTTGGTGGGCGGGTTGAGGTCGGCCTCGGTGAGCTCGGGAGGACCGGCCTTGACGTACTTGACCAGCAGCTTGACCTCGATGACCGCGAGCACGGCGTACAGGAGCGTGAAGCCGATCATCGAGGTGAGGACCTCACCCTGGGAGACGTTCGGGGAAACGGCGTCCCTGGTGCGCAGGACTCCGTAGACCACCCAGGGCTGGCGGCCCATCTCGGTGAAGATCCAGCCCCAGGAGTTGGCAATGAGCGGGAAGCCCATCGTCCAGAGCGCAATGACCCAGTACACGTTCGTGAGCCTGGGGCTCAGCGCCTTCCGGAAGAGGACCAGGTGCGGGACCTCCTCCTCACCGGTGCGCAGCCCCGGGGGCAGCATGAACCTCTTGCGGGTCAGCCACAGCCCCAGGGATCCGACGGCCAGGGAGGCCATGCCGAAGCCGATCATCCAGCGGAAGCCCCAGTAGGCGACGGGGATGTTGGGCCGGTAGTCGCCGGGTCCGAACTGCTCCTGCGCGGCCTTGTTGACGTCGTTGATGCCGGGGACGAAGGAGGTGAAGTCGTCGTTGGCCAGGAACGACAGCAGGCCGGGGATCTCGATGGCGACCTTGTTGTGGCCCTTGTCGACATCGCCGTACGCGAAGACGGAGAACGGCGCGGGCGCCTCGCCGTCCCACAGGGCCTCGGCCGCGGCCATCTTCATCGGCTGCTGCTTGTACATGACCTTGCCGAGCAGGTCACCGCTGACGGCGGTGCCCATACCGGCGATGATCATGACGACCAGGCCCAGCCGCAGCGAGCTGCGCATCACGGGGATGTGCCTCTTGCGCGCCAGGTGGAAGGCGGCGATGCCGGTCATGAAGGCGCCGCCGACGAGGAACGCGGCCGTGATCGTGTGGAAGAACTGCGTGAGGGCGGTGTTCTGGGTGAGCACGAGCCAGAAGTCGGTGAGCTCCGCCCGGCCCCGCTCCTCGTTGATGCGGTACCCGACCGGGTGCTGCATCCAGGAATTGGCCGCCAGGATGAAGTAGGCGGACAGGATGGTGCCGATCGACACCATCCAGATGCAGGCGAGGTGGATCTTCTTCGGCAGCTTGTCCCAGCCGAAGATCCACAGACCGATGAAGGTCGACTCGAAGAAGAAGGCGATCAGCGCCTCGAAGGCCAGCGGGGCCCCGAAGACGTCACCGACGAACCGCGAGTAGTCGGACCAGTTCATGCCGAACTGGAACTCCTGGACGATGCCGGTGACGACACCCATCGCGATATTGATCAGGAAGAGCTTGCCCCAGAACTTCGTGGCTCTGAGGTACTTCTCGTTCTCGGATCGCACCCATGCGGTCTGCAGGCCGGCCGTGAGGGCGGCGAGCGAGATCGTCAGGGGCACGAAGAGGAAGTGATAGACGGTGGTGATACCGAACTGCCATCGCGCCAAGGTCTCCGGCGCCAAAGCTAGGTCCACGTCGTCGTCTCCTTCGGACCGTGGGGGACAGCGGCAGTTTTGCCTGGTGTGCCCCACTCATCTAGGGAGGAAGTAGGACACGCTTGTGAACGCGTTCACATTCACAAGCATTATGTCGTACTGGCTTCCGGATCTTCCACGGGGGGGTACCTCTAGCCAATTTCTTCAACAGATTGTTGAATGCGGCTCATGCAGATACGAATCTCCTGGCCGGCGGGCCAGCTGACCGCGACCCTGTACGACACCCCGACCGCCAAGGCGCTGGCCGAGGCGCTTCCGATCTCCGCCTCCGCCAACACCTGGGGCGAGGAGGTCTACTTCGACACCGGCGTCTCCACGGCCCTGGAGCCCGACGCCCGCCAGGTCGTCGAGCCCGGCACGGTGGCGTTCTGGACCGAGGGCGACGCCCTCGCGCTCCCCTACGGCCCCACGCCCATCTCACGCGCAGGCGAGAGCCGCCTGGCGAGCCCGTGCAACGTGCTCGGCTCGTTCGACGGCGACCCCCGCCTCCTCTCCACCGTCCGCGACGGCGATCCCGTCCGCGTGGAACGGGCCTGAGGGACGTCCCGCCGGCGCCCGGCCGGCCCGGGCCCCCGGACCCGCCCGCCACTGCCCCTGCGCGCCCGCGGACGGGCCAGGCCTACAGCTCCTTGATGAACGCCCCTGCCGTGTGCAGGAAGAGGTCGTTCGCCTCGGTCTCACCGATCGTGACCCGCAGGCCCTCACCCGCAAAGGGCCGGACCACCACACCGGCCTTCTCGCAGGCCGCCGCGAACTCGGCGGTCCGCTCCCCCAGCCGCATCCACACGAAGTTCGCCTGCGTGTCCGGCACCGCCCAGCCCTGCGCCAGCAGCGTCTCGTGCACCCGGTTCCGCTCGCACACCAGCGCCCCCACGCGGCCCATCAGCTCGTCCTCGGCGCGCAGCGAAGCCACCGCCGCGTCCTGGGCGAGCTGGCTGACGCCGAAGGGGACCGCCGTCTTGCGCAGCGCCGCGGCCACCGGCTCGTGCGCCACGGCGAAGCCGACGCGCAGACCGGCCAACCCGTACGCCTTGGAGAACGTGCGCAGCACGGCGACGTTCGGGCGGTCGCGGTACAGCTCGATGCCGTCCGGGACGTCCGTGTCACGCACGAATTCGCGGTAGGCCTCGTCCAGCACCACCAGGACGTCCGACGGGACCCGGTCCAGGAACCGCTCCAGCTCGGCGCGGCGCACCGCCGTGCCCGTCGGGTTGTTCGGGTTGCAGACGAAGATCAGCCGGGTCCGGTCGGTGATCGCGGCCGCCATCGCGTCGAGGTCGTGCACGTCCCCCTCGGTCAGCGGGACCTTCACGGAGGTCGCGCCCGAGATCTGCGTGATGATCGGGTACGCCTCGAAGGAGCGCCAGGCGTACATGACCTCGTCCCCCGGGCCCGCCGTCGACTGGATCAGGGACTGGGCCACTCCCACCGACCCGGTGCCGGTGGCGACGTGCTCGACCGGCACCCCGAAGCGCTCGGCGATCTCGTTCACGAGCCCGGTGCAGGCCATGTCGGGGTAGCGGTTGAAGCTCCCGGCCGCCGCGACGGTGCTCTCCAGCACGCCCGGCAGCGGCGGGTACGGGTTCTCGTTCGACGACAGCTTGTACGCGACGTGCCCGCCGGCCGCGGCCGGCCTGCCGGGCTTGTACACCGGAATGCCGTCCAGCTCGGCGCGCAGCTTCGGGCTCTTCTCGCTCACCGCAGGTCCTCCTCGACCGTCCCGTACGACGTCGCCGCCGACTCAATACTGCTCACCTTATGAGGATTCCGCGCTCCCGAGAATGGGGGCGCCTGGATTGCGGGGGAGCGCGCGCATATATGCGCGCGCCGGTGGCCTGCGCCGTGGCGCGCATCCCTCGTGCAGGTGAGTTGAGACCGGCGCGAGGCCACCCCGTTTTGGCATGCCCGGTCCTACCGACAAGCGTACTGATCGCTTGGAGTACTCAAATGTCTTGATTTCCAAGGTCATTGGGGGTGGCGAACCATGCAGAATCGTGCCTGTCAACGCGTGCATATGCACCCGGACCGCCCACCCCACCGAGCCCTACTATCGGCTCGCCATGACAGCAGCAGGGAAGCATCAGGTGAGCCGGACCGAGACCACCCGGCGGGCCGCCGGCCGACAGGGCCGGGCCGGCATCAGGGACGTGGCCGCCGCGGCGGGCGTCTCCATCACGACCGTCTCCGACGCGCTCAATGGCAAGGGGCGGCTGCCGGACGCCACCCGCCGCCACGTTCGCGAGGTCGCCGACCGTCTGGGCTACCGCCCGTCCGCCGCCGCCCGCACCCTCCGTACCGGAAAGTCGGGCCTGATCGGCCTGACCGTGACCACGTACGGGGATGAACCTTTCACCTTCACCGAATTCGCCTACTTCGCAGAGATGGCCAGGGCCGCGACATCGGCCGCCCTGGCCCGCGGCTACGCCCTCGTCATCCTCCCCGCCACCTCCCGACACGACGTGTGGTCCAACGTCGCCCTCGACGGCACCGTCGTCGTCGATCCCTCGGACCACGATCCCGTCGTCAGCGAGCTGGTCCGCCAAGGCCTGCCGGTGGTCTCCGACGGCCGGCCGGCCGGAACCCTCCCCGTCACCGCGTGGGTCGACAACGACCACGAGGCGGCCGTGCTCAACCTCCTCGACCACCTCGCCGACGCGGGCGCCCGCCGCATCGGGCTCCTGACCGGCACCACCACCGACACCTACACCCGGCTCTCCACCACCGCCTACCTGAACTGGTGCGAGCGCGTCGGCCAAGACCCCGTGTACGAGTCCTACCCCGCCCACGACCCGTGTGCGGGTGCCGTCGCCGCCGACCGGCTCCTCGCCCGCCCCGACCGGCCCGACGCCGTCTACGGGCTCTTCGACCCCAACGGAACCGACCTGCTCGCCGCCGCCCGCCGCTACGGCCTGCGCGTCCCCGAGGACCTGCTGCTCGTGTGCTGCAGCGAGTCCACCGTGTACGCCAACACCGAACCGCCGATCACCACCCTCTCCCTCAAACCGCGCCGTATCGGCACCGCCGTCGTGCAGTTGCTGATCGACGCGATCGAGGGGGTCGACACCGGCCGCCCCGTCGAACAGGTCGTCCCGACCGAACTCATCATCCGTACCTCGTCGCAGCGCAGGCAGCCCCGCACCACCGTCAGCCCGCCCCGCTCGCCGGCGCAGGACTGACAGCCACACCACTCCACCGACGCGACCACAGACCCCTCCGAATATTTCAGCACCACCGATTTCGGGAGAAAAGGGCAGGAAGGATCGGCTCCGCAAAGGATTCACCACCCCTGGTGCGTCACAGAGCGCGAGCCGCATTCCTATGATGGGCGCACGACATCACGGACCCTCCTCTCCGGAGGTCAGAAGGGTCCGCAGGTGTACGGCAGCGCGACGGTGGTGGAGGGGTCGATGACTCAGGGGGCCGGTCAGGGACCCGCAATGCGGACGGACACGCTGCGGGACTTCCGGGTTCCGGTCGTCGAGCCCGTTCCGTACCCCGCGTCCCAGGGGTTCGCGGGCGAAGCACCCGTGTACGGCGAGTACCCGGCGTACTACGGCGGGAGTGCGGTGCCCGTGCGCACGATGAGCACGGAATCCGAGGACGAGGACCCCGAGGGCTACACCCCCACACAGCGGGACCTGCCCGTCATCGGGCGCGGCGCGATCGGCGGGCCGGGCGACACCGTCCAGGTCCAGTACGTCCCGCAGGAAACCGCCCCCGGGGGCCCCGGGCCGCTCTACGTGGTCGGCGACGTGCACGGCTACCTGGACGAGCTCGTCACCGAACTCCACGCCCAGGGCCTGATCGACACGGAGTGCCGCTGGTCCGCCGGCAATGCCCGGCTCTGGTTCCTCGGCGACTTCACCGACCGCGGCCCCGACGGCATCGGAGTCATCGACCTGGTCATGCGGCTCTCCGCGGAGGCCGCCGCCGCCGGCGGCTACTGCAAGGCCCTCATGGGCAATCACGAGCTGCTGCTCATCGGTGCCAAGCGGTTCGGCGACACGCCCGTCGCCTCCGGCGCCGGCACCGCCACCTTCCAGGCCGCCTGGCTCCTGAACGGCGGCCAGCGCACCGACATGGAGCGGCTCCAGGACGTCCACCTGCAGTGGATGTCGCGCCTGGACGCCGCCGTGCTGGAGGAGGACCACCTGCTGCTGCATTCGGACACCACCGCCTACCTGGACTACGGCGACTCCGTCGAGGACGTCAACGACACCATCCACGAGCTGCTCAACCGCAACGACGCCGACGTCACCTGGGACCTCTTCCGCAAGTTCACCAAGCGGTTCGCCTTCCGCGACGAGGACACCGGCCCCCAGGCCGTGCGCGAACTCCTGGGCACCTACGGCGGCAGTCGCGTCGTGCACGGCCACAGCCCCATCCCCTACCTGCTCGGCGAAGTGGGCACGGAGGACGGCGACGCGGCCCACGGACCCGAGGCGGTGGACGGCCCGCACGTGTACGCGGAAGGGCTCGCCATCGCCATGGACGGCGGGGTGACGATGGCCGGCAAACTGCTGGTCGTACAACTTCCTTTGAACGACTGACGCTTCTCCCAGCGGGGTATTTCCGGAAAGCCCCTGTCAACCGGTGGCGTGGGCGCTCTACCATCGCTCTATCCGTAGCGGGCTCTCCTCCGTTTGTGCCGGCGCCCGGGTCTACGCGGGCATACCGGCTTCTACGGAGCATCGGGGGATGCACATGACCAGCGCTCCGCACCTGCTGACCGAAGACCGGCCGGAGTTCGATCGGCTCCTCGACGAGGCGCTGCGCACCGCGCCCGACCGGCCGGAGCTCGCCGCCCTCGGCGAGCGGCTGAACGCCGAACAGCTGCGCACCATGGCCATGGGGGCCAGTGCGCTGCTCACGGGCGCGGCCGCGGCCGAGTACGACCACTACGTGAAGGTCCGTGGGGAGCGGCGCGACGAACTGCTGTCCACGCCGGGCTCGGCCGCCGAGGAGAACGACGGACAGGGTGACGGCGCCGGAGCCGGGGCCGTGGTCGCGGTCCTCGCCCCGGTACTGGCGGGCACCGCCATGCTGATCTTCCTGCTGGTGGGCTACAGCCTGAAGATGATCGAGCCGGAACCGGCCTTCGCCGAGACCATGCTGACGGCCGGCTGGCTCTTCGGCGCGCTCACCGTGGCGGGCCTGCTGTGCGCCGTGGTCGGACTGCTGGTGACGGCCGTACGCAACAGCGCCACCGAGGTGGTGGCCGACGAGACCGAGGCCGTACCCGACGAGGTCGCCCGGGCCCGTGAGGCGTGGCGCAACGCCCTGCTGGAACGCGGCATCATGCCGTTCCTGCGGGACGCCCTGGCGGACCCGAGTGCCGGGCCGGGCTTCCGGTCCCCGCGCGGACGCGGCGGCCGGATTCCCAGCCTCGGCTACACCGCACCCGACTTCACCAGCCCGGGGACCCCGTCGGAGGGCCCCCGGCCCGGCTACGCGTCCCCGGACTTCACCAGCCCGGACTTCGGCGGCCCGGAGCACGGCTCGGACTGACCCGCCCGCCTGCGCCCCGCGCCGTTCCCCGTACCGGCTGTTTCACGTGAAACATCGCGCGCAGGGGGCGGGCCGCCCCGCGGACACGTCAGTCGGCGAGCGGCAGGTACACGCGGTTGCCCGCGGCCGCGAACTCGGCGGACTTCTCCGCCATGCCCGCCTGGATCTCCTCCGCCTTGAGGTCCCCTCCGTGCTCGCGGCGGATGTCGTGCGAGATCTTCATCGAGCAGAACTTCGGACCGCACATGGAGCAGAAGTGCGCGGTCTTGGCCGGCTCGGCGGGGAGGGTCTCGTCGTGGAACTCACGCGCCGTGTCCGGGTCGAGGGCCAGGTTGAACTGGTCCTCCCACCGGAACTCGAAGCGGGCGTCCGACAGGGCGTCGTCCCACTCCTGGGCTCCGGGGTGCCCCTTGGCCAGGTCCGCCGCGTGCGCGGCGATCTTGTACGTGATGACGCCGGTCTTCACGTCGTCGCGGTTGGGCAGGCCCAGGTGCTCCTTGGGCGTGACGTAGCAGAGCATCGCGGTGCCCCACCAGGCGATCATCGCGGCGCCGATGCCCGAGGTGATGTGGTCGTAGGCCGGGGCCACGTCCGTGGTCAGCGGGCCGAGCGTGTAGAACGGCGCCTCCTCGCAGATCTCCTGCTGGAGGTCGATGTTCTCCTTGATCTTGTGCATCGGGACGTGGCCCGGGCCCTCGATCATCGTCTGGACGTTGTGCCGCTTGGCAATGGTGTTCAGCTCGCCCAGCGTCTTCAGCTCGGCGAACTGGGCCGCGTCGTTGGCGTCCGCGATGGAGCCCGGCCGCAGGCCGTCACCCAGTGAGTACGTCACGTCGTACGTCGCCAGAATGTCGCAGAGCTCCTCGAAGTTCGTGTAGAGGAAGTTCTCCTTGTGGTGCGCCAGGCACCACGCGGCCATGATCGATCCGCCGCGGGAGACGATTCCCGTCTTGCGGCGGGCGGTCAGCGGCACGTACGGCAGCAGGACGCCGGCATGGACGGTCATGTAGTCGACGCCCTGCTCGGCCTGCTCGATGACCGTGTCCTTGTAGATCTCCCAGGTCAGGTCCTCGGCGCGGCCGTCGACCTTCTCCAGGGCCTGGTAGAGCGGCACGGTGCCGATCGGGACGGGGGAGTTGCGCAGCACCCACTCGCGCGTCGTGTGGATGTTGCGGCCCGTCGAGAGGTCCATGACCGTGTCGGCGCCCCACTTGGTCGCCCAGGTCATCTTGTCGACCTCCTCCTCGATGGAGGAGGTGACGGCGGAGTTGCCGATGTTGGCGTTGACCTTCACCAGGAACCGCTTGCCGATGATCATCGGCTCGATCTCCGGGTGGTTCACATTGGCCGGCAGCACGGCGCGACCTGCGGCGATCTCCTCGCGGACCACCTCGGGGGAGACGTTCTCGCGGATCGCGACGTACTCCATCTCCGGGGTGATCTCGCCCCGGCGGGCATATGCGAGCTGCGTGACGGCGGCGCCGCCGCGGCCGCGGCGGGGCTGGCGGGGACGGCCCGGGAAGACCGCGTCGAGGTTCTTCAGCCCCCCGCGCGGCAAGGTGTGCTTGATGCCGTCGTCCTCGGGGCGCGCGGGGCGTCCCGCGTACTCCTCGGTGTCCCCGCGTCCGATGATCCAGTTCTCGCGCAGCGGCGCGAGCCCCCGGCGGACGTCCGTCTCGATTCCGGGGTCGGTGTACGGACCGGACGTGTCGTACAGCGTCACGTCCTTGCCGTTGGTGAGGTGGACCTGGCGAACCGGCACCCGGAGGTCGGGGCGGGAGCCCGCCACATACCCCTTGTGCCAGCCTGGCTGGCGCTCGGTCCGGCCGTCGGCGTCCTGGCTGACGGCAGGCGTGCGTGCGTCCTGAATGGTCATGAGACCTGATCTCCCTACGCCGGCATTACCCGGTAACAGGTTCGGCGGTCGACGCAGCCTCTTCCCGTGCGCACGGATCGTGCGCGTACGGTGATCAGCGTCCTCTCAGCCCGGTGCTCCGAGCTCCCGCGTTGTGCAAAGGTGCCCCCACGCTAGCGTCATCCAGGGCGTGCTGAACAGTGGGCCCCCTCATCTCTTGCGATGATCTGCCAGTGACGTCCTCGCCGCAGCCCCCCACCGATTCCACCGACGACCACGGCCACGCCGGCCACGCCCACCCGGGCCACGGGCCTTCCTCAGGCCATTCCCACAGCCACGGCCACGGCCCCGCGGCCCCCGTCTCCAAGCACCTGCGCAAGGTCATCGCCGCTGTGCTGATCCCCTTCGCCACCGCCGTCCTCGTCGGACTGGTGGTGCTCTGGCCCGGCGGCGCGCCGTCCCACGAGCGCACGGGGGTCGGCTTCGACCGCCAGACCCAGCAGGGCGTGGTCGTCTCGCTGGCGCTCGTCGACTGCAAGTCCGTGAACGCCTCGCAGGTGCCGCCCACGGGCGACACCTCGACCCCCGAGGGCCGGGAGGCGCAGTCCGCGCAGACGGACGAGTGCAAGAAGGCCACCGTCGAGGTCGGCACCGGCCCGGACAAGGGGCGGACCTTCGTGGAGATCGTCCAACCGGGCGCGCCGCGGCAGTTGGAGGACGGACAGGAGGTGGTGGTCGCCTACGCGCCCGATGCCCCGCGCGACCTCCAGTACTCGGTGATCGACGTGAACCGCAAGTTCCCGATGGCCCTGCTGGCCGGCATCTTCGCCCTGGCCGTGGTCCTCGTCGGGCGGATGCGCGGGCTCTTCGCGCTGATCGCACTCGTCATCAGCTTCGGCGTGCTGACCCTCTTCATCCTCCCCGCCATCCTCCAGGGATCGAATCCGCTGGTCGTCGCCGTCGTCGGGGCGAGTGCGATCATGCTCATCGGGCTCTACATGTGCCACGGCCTGACCGCGCGCACCTCGGTCGCCGTCCTCGGGACCCTGGTCTCCCTGCTGCTGATCGGCCTGCTGGGTTCGCTGTTCATCGACTGGGCCTTCCTCAGCGGCAACACCGATGACAACACCGGACTGATCCACGGGCTGTACCCCGACATCGACATGAGTGGTCTGCTGCTCGCAGGCGTGATCATCGGCTCGCTGGGCGTGCTGGACGACGTCACGGTCACCCAGACGTCCGCCGTCTGGGAACTCCGCCAGGCCGATCCGTCGATGGGATCCCGCGCCCTCTACCGCGCAGCCATCCGGATCGGCCGGGACCACATCGCATCGGTGGTCAACACCCTGGTACTGGCGTACGCGGGCGCCGCACTGCCCCTCCTGCTGCTGTTCTCGATCGCGAACAGCAGCATGGGATCGGTGGCCAACAGCGAGCTGGTGGCGGCAGAGATCGTGCGCACGCTCGTGGGATCGATCGGGCTCGTGGCCTCGGTCCCGGTGACGACGGCGCTCGCGGCACTGGTCGTCTCGGCCGACCGGCCGGGCCCGCCGGCCGCGGGGGCGGCCGCCGGGCCGGCCCGCAGCGGCCGTGGTCGGCGGCGCAAGCGCTGAATCCGGCCCGGAGGAGCGGGGCGGGCCGGCGCCGCTCAGCCGGTGTTCGGCTCGTTCTGCCGCGATTCGGCGAGGATCTTGCCGAGCGCCTCGTCGAGGTGCTCCTCGAAGTCGCCCAGGCTCCGCTCCTGACCGAGCGGAACGAGCCGGTCGGTGCGGTCCAGGAAGGCGACGAGCGGCGCCGCGCTGGCACGGAACAGAGCTCTGTCGCCGCCGACCTGGAGGCGGATGTGGACGTCGGACAGCTCTTCGGGGTCGGTGGGAGCGATGTGCACATCGCCGTCGCCGCACGCCTTGTTGATGCCGTCGAGGAGCAGTTCCCGTCCGAACGCCCACGTCACGGGCGCGTCTCCGGGAAGGTGGAAGGTAAGTCGCACTGCGTAGGGATCCCGAGCGTCGTACCGGAGTTCAACCGGGATACGGAACGAGAGCTCCTCGGAAACGAGGAAGCTCATCATGACCTCTGCCTGTACCGACTCGCGCATTGACTACCCCGCTGTAGTGGAAGTGGCCAGGAATGGTCCCCCAGGGCCTCTTGACAAGAGTGGTGGAAGCGCTAGCAGATCACAAGGAGTGAGTTTTCAGATACTGATAGAGAACATGAGGGTGCTCAACCGCGCGCCTACTTCTCTCCGCAGTTGCTCAACTGCGGACAGCAACCGACCCTCTTCGCTCAGGGGGAGGGAAATGGCCACGGTTGCAGGCGTCTCTCCGGCTGGGATCGGAATGGCCGCACACACCGTTCCCAGCGCATACTCCTGACGCTCAGTCACCGCCTGCAGCCGCTCCGGCGCCCCGAAGCGCTGCTCCAGCGAGCGCAGGTCCCGCACGGTGTAGGGGGTGATGGGGCCGACCGGATGGCGGTCGTAGTGGTCCTTGCGCGTCTTCTCGTCCAACTGGCCGAGCAGGCACTGCCCGACGGCGTGCGCGTGAGCGGTCTCGCGGAAGTCGGCCCATTCCTCGCAGGCCTGGCTGTCCGGGGTGTCCGAGACGCCGACGACCTCGATCTCACCCTCGCGGTAGACCGCGAAGTAGACGGGCGCCCCGACCGCGTCGCGAAAGTGCGCGAGGGAGTCGAGGATCATGCTGCGACGTTTCTGCTGGAGTCCGCCGCCGGCCAGCCGGACAGCCGCGTCGCCGAGTACGAAGACCCCGCTCTCGCGGCGCAGATAGCCCTCGTGCGTCAGGGTGCGCAGCAGGTGGTACGCCGTGGGCAGCGGGAGTCCGGCCTCGCGCGCCAGCTGTTTCGCCGGGGCTCCCCCGCTGTGCGATCCCACGGCTTCGAGCAGTCTCAGCGCCCGCTGCACCGAAGCGATGAGAGTCGGCACACCGGCGTTGTGAACCGCAGACAATGCTCACCCCCAGGCGTGGCGGCGGGCCTTCGGGGAAGCCCGCCCTGCGGGGGCCGCCCCCGCGTATGCCGTGGCTCCTGGGGTCGTGCTCGGTTGCTGCTCGAAGCCACCGGTTCAGAGCGGTGTCATCGGCTTCCGGCGCCCAGGGAGGGACGGCACCGATGGCCACTCTATCCACCGATTCCCGGGACCCGAGCGGTTTCGGGCCTCGCGTTCCCTCGCCTGGCTCAATCCCGGAACCGCTCCGGCCCGCCTGCCTACCACTCCCCGGAGGAGGCCTTCGAGCGGTCGCCGCCGATCTTCTTCACCACGAAGACCAGGCCCGCGACGAGGGCGACGAACAGGAGCAGCTTGAAGACCAGCCCGATGAGCGCACCGAGGATGCTGGTGATCACGCCGCCGAAGACGAGCAGCGCCAGCAGCGGAACGGCGACCCACTTGACCCACCACGGCATGCCTGCGAATGTCCCTCGGATCCCGTCCATGTCCTCGACCTCTTCCTCGTCCTTGGCTTCCTGCTCCCGATGCTAGGAGTCCGGGGCCGCCGCCGGGGGCGCGCGAGCCCCCGGAGTCCCCTGATCCGCCCCCTAGGGGGACCGGGGGCGCGACCCCCGGTCCCGTCGGCCGCTCAGCCCTCCGGCGGGGAGAACACCACCATCACCCGGAGGTCCTCCGTGATGTGGTGGAACTTGTGCGGGACCCCGGCCGGGACGTAGACGACGCTGCCCCGGGCCACGGTCGTGGTCTCCTCCCCGACCGTGATCGAGGCCCGGCCGCTGACCACGAAGTACACCTCGTCCTGGCGGTGCGGCGCCTGCGGGTCGCCCTGACCCGCGTCGAGCGCGTACAGCCCGACCGACATGTTCCGCTCGCGCAGGAACTGCAGGTAGGCGCCGTCGTTCGCGGCGCGCTCCGCTTCGAGCTCGTCCAGCCGGAAGGCCTTCATCGTCCTGGTGCCCCTTGTGTTCGGTCCCGCCGCCACATCCGCTGATCTGCGGATGTCCCGCCGGGATCTTCTCTGCCACGATCAGACACATGACGAATTTCGTAGTCAAGACGCTCGCCAACGCGGCTGCCCTGGCCGTCGCGGTCTGGCTGCTCGCCGGCATCACCCTGGACGACGGCAGCAGCCTCGGCCGCCGCACCCTCTCCCTCGTCCTGGTCGCACTGGTCTTCGGCCTGGTGAACTTCATCGTCAAGCCCGTGGTGAAGCTGCTCTCACTGCCGCTCTTCATCCTCACCCTGGGCCTGTTCACCCTCGTCGTGAACGCCCTGATGCTGCTGCTCACGTCATGGCTGGCCGAGCAGTTCGACCTCAGCTTCCATGTCGACGGCTTCTGGACCGCGGTACTCGGCGGCCTGATCATCTCCGTCGTCTCCTGGGCCGTGAACCTGGTCCTGCCCGACAAGAACTGACTCGACACCGTACGCGAGGCCTTGAAGGAGCACACCGCGTGAACGACCACGACCGAGACAGCCCCCGGCGCCAGGACGTCGGGGACGGCACACGGGCCGTCCGGGCCGGGCTGCCCGCGCCCGTCAAGAACGAGCCGACCCTGCCGGGCCCCGTCTTCGCCGCGCACTTCCACCTCCCCGGCGACGTGGAGGGGCCGTACACCTACGGCCGCGACACCAACCCCACCTGGACCCTGCTCGAAGAGGCCGTCGGGGAGCTGGAGGCGCCCGGCCAGGACGTGCACACCATCGTCTTCGCCTCCGGGATGGCGGCCGTCTCCGCTGTCCTGCTCTCCCAGGCGCAGACCGGCGACACCGTCGTCCTGCCCGACGACGGCTACCAGGCGCTCCCGCTGCTGCGCGGGCAACTGGAGGCGTACGGGATCCGCGTGCGCACCGCCCCCACCCGCGAGGAGGCCCAGCTCGACGTCCTCGACGGAGCCAGGCTGCTGTGGATCGAGACCCCCTCCAACCCGGGGCTCGACGTCTGCGACGTACGGCGCCTGGTGGACGCGGCGCATGCCGGGGGGACCCTGGTCGCCGTCGACAACACCCTCGCCACCCCGCTCGGGCAGCGGCCCCTCGAACTCGGTGCGGACTTCTCCGTCGCCAGCGGCACCAAGGGCCTCACCGGCCACGGCGACCTGCTCCTCGGATACGTCGTGTGCGGTGATCCGGAGCTCGCCGCCCGCGTCCGGCAGTGGCGCAAGATCGTCGGCGCCGTCCCCGGTCCCATGGAGGCCTGGCTGGCCCACCGCTCCCTGGCCACCCTCCAACTGCGGGCGCAGCGCCAGTGGGCGAACGCGCTCGCCGTCGCCGAGGCGTTGTCCGGCCGCGCCGAGGTGACGGGGCTGCGCTACCCGGGCCTGGCCACCGACCCGTCCCACAAGACGGCCGCCCGCCAGATGCGGGGCTTCGGGTCGGTTGTCTCCTTCACGCTCCCCGACCGCGCGCACGCGGAGCGCTTCATGGCGGCCCTGCACCTGGTCGAGGACGCCACCAGCTTCGGCGGGGTGCGTTCCACCGCCGAGCGGCGGGGGCGGTGGGGCGGCGACGCCGTGCCGGAGGGTTTCATCCGCTTCTCCGCCGGGGCCGAGGACACCGAGGACCTGGTGGCCGATGTGCTGCGGGCGTTGGGAGTCGCGGGCGGCGGTGGCTGATGAGCCCGCGATAGGGCGGTCCGAGCCTCCCCCCTCGTGGCTCGGACCGCCCGGGTTCCGCGCGCGGGGAACCACGCCACAAGGCTAATTGACCGAGCGTCAGAGTCCAATCACGCTAACGACAGGCCCCTATCGGCATATTTATACTTGTGGGCCCCCACCGAGAGGTGCCGCCGTGGACCTGGCCTTGCTGCGGACCTTCGTCGCCGTCCACCGAGCCGGCTCGTTCACCCGGGCCGCCGCGCTCCTGGGACTGTCACAGCCCGCCGTGACCTCGCAGATCCGTACCCTCGAACGGCAGCTGGGGCGGCCCCTGTTCCACCGCCGGGCCCGCGGCGTCACCCCCACCGCGGTCGGCGACGAGCTCGCCCACAAGGCCGCCCCCCACCTCGACGCCCTGCTGCGGATCACCGAGGCCGAGCAGGGGACCGCGGGTGCGCTGCGCACGCTCCACGTCGCCGGACCGCCGGAGTTCCTGAGCCTGCGCGTGCTTCCGGCCCTCGCGCCGCTGGTGATCCAGGGCCACTCCCTGCGCACCACCTTCCTGGCGGGGGCCGAGGAGACCCTCGAAGGGCTGGCCTCCGGCCATCACGACCTCGTCGTCACCACGGCCCGTCCGCGCGGGGGTCTCTTCAGCGCCACGGCCCTGTGCGACGAGGAGCACGTCCTGGTCGCGGCGCCCTACTGGGCCGCCTTCGTCGACCCGGAGCGGCTGCGCGCGGAGGGCCCGGCGGCGCTCGACGGCATCCCCCTCGTCGAGGTCCACGAGACCCTGCCGCTCGTCACCCGCTACTGGACAGCCGTCTTCGACACCCGGCCCGACTCCAGGCCCGCCGCGGCCACCGTGGTCGCGCCCGACCTGCGGGCCGTACTGGAATGCGTACGGGCCGGCGCGGGGCTCGCCGTCCTGCCCCGGTACCTCTGCCAGGACGCCCTCGACTCCGGCCGGATCGTGGCGCTGCCGGAGCCCGCGGTGCCGCCGCTGCGGACCTGGTTCCTGGTCGTACGGGCCGGCGATCTGGCCCTCGCCCACCTCGCGCGGGCCCGCGACGGCCTTCTGCACGCCGCCGCGCGCTGGTGAGCCCCCGTTTTCCCGGCCGTGGCGCGTTTCAGACGCGGAGCGCTGGGCCACTCTTCTCCCATGACCGAACGCCCTGTGGTCAAACGCACCGCCCGCGCGATCCTGCTCGACGGTGACGACCTGATCCTCATCAAGCGCACCAAGCCCGGGCTCGACCCCTACTGGCTCACCCCCGGCGGGGGAGTCGAACCCTCGGACGCCACCGTCGTCGACGCCCTTCACCGGGAGGTGCACGAAGAACTCGGCGCGAAGATCATCGATGTGGTGCCCTGCTTCGTCGACACGGTCGAGCACATCTCCGAGGGCGGGGTCACGGGCGTGAAAGTGCAGCACTTCTTCGTCTGCCACCTCGAATCGATGGACCCGAGCCAGCGGCACGGGCCGGAGATCGACGAACCCGAGGGCGAATACGAGATCGTCCGCGTGCCCTTCAGCAGGGTCGGGATCGCAGCCGTCCACCTCGTCCCGCTGTCCCTGCGGCACTACCTCGACGGCAACATCGAGGGGGTACGCGCCATGCACGCCCCCGACCTGGGCTGAACCCCGCCACACCGGCCGGGACCGGCGGACGATCCGCCGGTCTCAACCGGCGACGCCGGCCAGCTCCTCCACGGCGTCGTAGCGGATCCGCTCCCCGGGAATCCCGATCCGCTTCAGCTCGTCCACCCCGCTGCGGATCATCGCGGCCGGCCCCGACACGAATGCGTCGTACGAGCTCCACGGCCCGTGTTCACCGACGGCCTGCGGCAGTTGCCCGGCCAGCCCGTCCCCGACCACCGGGCGCACCGAGAGCCAGGGATGCGAGCGCTGGAGGCCCAGCAGCGTGTCCTTGTCGTACAGATCGTTGTCACTGCGCGCCCCGAAGAAGACCTCCACCGGGCGCCGCTCTCCGTGCTCGGCCACGTCCTCGATGAGCGCCTTGATCGGCGCGATCCCGGTCCCGCCGCCCAGGCAGAGCATCCCGTTGTCCGTGGTGTGGTCCACCACCATCGACCCGGCCGGCGGCCCCAGCCGCAGCACGTCCCCCGGACGGGCGTGGCGCACCAGCGCGTTGGAGACCCAGCCCGCGGGAACGGCCTTGACGTGGAAGGACAGCAGGCCGTCTGAGCGCGGGGCCGAGGCGAAGGAGTAGTGCCGCCACACCCGTGGCCACCACGGGGTCTCCAGGCTCGTGTACTGGCCGGCCAGGAAGGCGTACGGCTGGTCGGGGCGGACCGTCAGCACGGCGATGTCCGGAGTGCGCAGGTCGTGGGAGACCACCTCCGCGTGCCACCAGGCCGGCGTCCTGACCTCGTCCTCCGCCGCCGCGTCGATCATGATCTGGGAGATCGTCGTGTACGCCCGTACCCAGGCGGCCTCCGTCTCGGGGCCCCAGCTCGCCTCCGCGTACCGGGCCAGTGCTCCGATCAGGGCCTCGCCCACCACCGGATAGTGGCCGGCCATGGTGCCGTACTTGCGGTGGCCGGTCCCGAGCCTGCGCAGGTACGGGGTGAGCACGTCCGGATCGTCGATGTGCTCGGCGGCGGTCAGCAGCGCCTTCAGCAGCCGGTCGCGCTGCGTGTCCATGGCGGCCGGGAACATGGTCCGCACCTCGGGGTGCCGGGTGAACACCAGGGCGTAGAAGTACGAGGTCACCCTGTCGGCGACGGGTGCGATCTCCGCGAGGGTACGGCGGATGAGCACGGCGTCCGGTGAGGGCTCGGCCGTACCTCCCCCGGAGGGTATCCGGGCGGTCCCCCCTCTGGCCGATCTGGTGGGCGGAGCGTCCATGCGGTGCCTCGCTTCGAACATCTCGGTCGGTCTGCACACGCCACGGCCTGCGAATCCGTGGTTCCGGGTTCCCCAGCGTGCCAGCCGACCTCGGACCCTGCGGGGAAATGGGGAAACTCCGCGTTTCGAACCCACCTTCCCCTTAAGATGCCTCGACTCCCGGGCGTGCCACCCCCACGAGCTGGTATGCCTCGCGCAGGTCCCGGCCCTCGTAGACATGAGTCGCCCGCTCCGCCAGATAGGGGCGGGCATTGACCGCCACCGAGACCGGGACCACTTCGAAGAGCACCGAATCGGTGATCGAGTCCCCGTAGGCCACGCAGTCCCCCCGGCCCACGCCGAACTGCGCGCACAACCGGTCCGCCACCGTGACCTTGGCCTCGGGGGTCAGGATGCCCGAGACCTCCATGGGCCGGGTGAACGGCACCTCCGGGAAGACCGAGCCGTGAGCGGCGTGCGCCCCCCACTCCAGCAGGAGCTCCACGAAGAAGGACGGCGACAGCGAGATCACCGCGCAGTAGTCGCCGCGCTCCCTGATCTCCCGCCACACGTCCCTGATCCCAGCCAGCCAGGGAGAGCCGTCGAACGCGGCTCGGACGTGCGCGGGCGTCAGCCCCGCCCACAGGGTGTGAACGGCCACCGAGAACTCCTGGGGGGTGACCTTGCGCGCGACGAACGCCCGCTCCAGGCTCGCGATCTCGGCGCTCAGACCGAGCTGGCGGGAGATCTCGACCGGCGCGGCCGAGCCGTACATCAGGGTTCCGTCGAGGTCGAAGAGGTGCAAGGTGGCCATGACCGCCGAGATTAGTGCGTCCCTCTCCCTCGAAGCAGCGTGTTTCACGTGAAACGTCGATCCGTTTCACGTGAAACATCAGGGCGTCGTTTCACGTGAAACATCGGCGCACAAACCCTCTGGACGGCCGGCGGTTGATGATCCAGTCTGAGCCGGTGACTCCTCCGCATCTCACCGACCTTCCGATCCGAGCGCTGACCGCGGGCGACCTCCGCCGCTGCGCAGACCTGTCAGAGGACCGCGGCTGGCCCCGCGAGGAACACAAGTGGAGACTGCTGCTGACGGCCGGAACCGGCTACGGCATCGACGCACCGGACGGACAGGGGCTCGCCGCCGCCTGCGTCGTCACCCGGTACGGCCTCACCCCGGACGAACCCGAGCTCGCCGCCATCGGCATGGTCCTCGTCGCCGACCGCTACGCCCGCCAAGGCCTGGGCCGTCACCTGATGCGGCACCTCTGCGACGACGTCCTGCGAGGCGTCCCCCTCACCCTGCACGCCACTGCGTACGGGCGCCCCCTCTACGAGGAACTCGGCTTCGACACCACGGGCCGCGCCGAAATGCTCCGCGGCACCTTCCGGCGCGAGGAGGCCCCCGACACCTCGGACGGCTCCCGGGTCCGGCCGGCCACCGCGGAGGACCTCCCCCGCATCCTGCGCCTTGACGCCGAGACCTTCGGCACCGACCGCACCCACATGATCACGCGGCTGCCCGCCTTCGCGGACCGGCTGGTCGTGGCCGAGGACGCCGACGGCACGCTCACCGGCTACGCCGCGGCCTGGCCCAACATGGAGACCCACGTCATCGGCCCCCTGATCGCCCGGGACGCCGGCACCGCGCAGGCCCTGGTCACCGCGCTCGCCGCGGACACCGACCGGCCGCTGCGCACCGATGTCGACGTACGCCACGAAGGACTCCTCGACTGGCTCAAGGAGCGCGGCCTGCAGTCCGTGGCCTTCAACGCCGTGATGACCCGGGGCATCCCCGGTCCGCCCGGCGACTGGACCCGCCGCTGGGCGCCGCTCACCGTCGCCGCCGGCTGAGAGAGGAACACCCGCCATGACCGATGCGTCCGAGCTCACCATCCGCCCCGCCACCGAGGCCGACCTGCCCGCCGTCGTCGCCCTGCTCGCCGACGACCCGCTCGGGGCCGCGCGCGAGTCGCCGGACGACCTCACCCCGTACGCCACCGCCCTCAAGCACCTCGCCAAGGATCCGAACCAGCACGTGGTCGTCGCCGTCCGCGCGGACCGCGTCGTGGGCACGCTCCAGCTCACCATCGTCCGGGGGCTCTCCCGCAAGGGGGCCACCCGTTCCCTCATCGAAGGTGTCCGCGTGCACGCCGACGAGCGCGGCAGCGGCCTGGGCACCCGGTTCGTCGAATGGGCGATCGAGCAGTCCCGGGCCGAGGGCTGCGCGCTCGTCCAGCTGACCTCGGACGCGAGCCGGACCGACGCCCACCGCTTCTACGAGCGGCTCGGTTTCACCGCTTCCCACGTGGGGTTCAAGCTCACCCTCTGAGGACGCCGGACCGGCAGGCCGGGCCGCCGTGGCGCGGTCCGGCCTACGATCGGGAAGATGAGCCCGCGCCTTCCCCTCATCAGTACCGCCGAGCGTCGCCACCGCCTCGGCCGGCGACACCGGCTGGCGCCTTCGGCCCGCGCCGCCACCGTGCCCCAGGCGGCGGACGCCGTGGTCGGCCTGCACGCCACGGACGCCGCGACCGTCTTCCTCTCCGCCCGCGCCCGGCTGGCCGAGGGGGGACCCGAAGCGGTCGAGCGGGCACTCTACGAGGACATCGGCCTGGTCCGGCTCCTCAGCATGCGCAACACGCTCTTCGCGGTCTCCGCCGAACTCGCCCCCTACGTCGATGCCTCCACCGCCCGCGCCATCGCCGCCAAGGAGCGGCGCGCCCTCCTCAAGCACCTCGACAAGGACGGCCGCGGACTCGACGCCACCTGGCTGGCGGCGGCGGAGAGCGCCGCGCTGGACGCCCTCGACACCTGCGGCCCCTCCACGGGCATCCAGCTGTCGGCCGCCGTCCCGGCCCTGCGCCAGAAGATCACCCTCGGCCGCGGCACCAGGTCCGAGGCGCAGACCGGCGTCGCCACCCGGGTCATCCGCCTGCTGGCCGCCGACGGCCGGATCCGGCGTGACCGGCCCCTCGGGTCGTGGACCTCCAGCCGGTACCGCTGGGTCCACACCGAGCCCTGGCCCGCCGTAGCCGCCGCGCAGGCCCGTGCCGAGATCGCCCGGCGCTGGCTCCGGGCCTACGGTCCGGCCACCGAGGCGGACCTGAAGTGGTGGACGGGCTGGAGCCTCACCGACGTCCGCACGGCGCTCGCGGCCGTCGGCCCCGACCACGTACGCCTCGACGACGGCGGCACCGCCCTGGTGAGCCCCGGCGACACCGGACCCGAGCCGGCGCCCGAACCGTGGGCCGCCCTGCTGCCGGGTCTGGACCCCAGCGGGATGGGATGGGCCGACCGGGCCTTCCACCTCGACCCCGCCCACCGGCCCGCCCTCTTCGACCGCGCGGGCAACATCGGGCCCACGGTCTGGTGGAACGGCGAGATCGTCGGCGGTTGGGCACAGCGGGCCGGCGGCGAGATCGTCTGGCGGCTGCTGGGCAGTCCCGGCCGGGAGGCCGAGGCTGCCGTCACCGCCGAAGCCTCCCGTCTCGCCGACTGGCTGGGCGGAGTCCGGGTCACCCCGCGCTTTCGCACGCCCCTGGAGCGTGAACTCGTCTCCTGACGGCGGCCGTCGGCCCGGAGCCCGGAGCCCCTCGGGAACTGGGCTCAGCCGATGCCGCGCCAGCCCTGCGGGTCCACCCCGCCGGGCACCGGGGCCTGCGCGTCGTACGGCTCCCGCGTGAAGACGAAGGACGCGAGGTCGAGGTGGCCGACCGAGCCGTCCGCTCGGCGCACCGCACGCAGCGTCTCCCCCGCGTAGTAGCCGGACAGACCCGTCCAGGTGCCGTCCGGTTCCGCCCGGAAGCGCGCCGCGCGCCCGGTCGCCGCCACCGGACCCAGCTCCAGTGATCCATCGGCCGTCAGCCGCACCACATGGGCCGACGTGCCCCAGTACCAGGGCCCGCACAGCTCCAGCGCCACCGGGTCGGCCTCCCGGAAGGGCCGCCACGGCTCGGGGAACACCGGCTCCGCATCCGCCACGATCGCCACCAGGTCGGCGGCCACCGCCGCCGGCGGCAGGCCCGACGTGCAGTTCGCCAGGACCACGGCCGCCACGTCGTCCGCCTCGCTCACCCAGAGCGCCGCGAGGAAGCCCGGCAGCGACCCGGTGTGCCCCGCGAGCCGGCGGGCGCCGTCGGAGGACAGCTGCAGGCCCAGCCCGTACCCGGACCCCGCGACGGCGGGGTCGGGGGGCGAGGCCGGTGCGCGCATCTCCCGTACCGTCCGCTCGCTCAGCACCCGCTGGTCACCGCGCAGCAGGAAACCGGCGAACCGCGCCAGGTCCCTCGTGGTGGACCAGAGCTGACCGGCCGGAGCCATCAGCCCCAGGTCCTCCAGAGGCTCCGGCATCATCACGTCCGCCCACGGGTGGACCGCCCAGCCGCCGGCGTGGGGAGCCCGCGGCGACCCCGAGGTCCGGTCCAGCCCGAGCGGCTCCAGCACCTCGACCCTGAGCGACTCCTCCCACGGCCGCCCGCGCAGCGCCTCGACGAGCGAACCGAGCAGCGTGTAGCCCGGGTTGGAGTAGTGGTGCCTGCGCCCGGGTTCGTGTCGCAACGGCTCCCCGCCCAGCACGTCGGCCAGCTCGGGCCTGCGGGATCCGGGGGTGCGCTCCCACCACTCGCCGGGCGTCTCCGCGCCCAACCCCGCGGTGTGGGACAGCAGCTGGGCGATGGTCACCTCCCCCACACCCGTCCCGGGCAGGTGCTTCTCGAGCGGATCGGCGAGGTCCAGCAGCCCCTCGTCGCGCAGCCGCATCACGAGGACGGCCGTGAACGTCTTGCTGATGGACCCGATCCGGTACTGGACGTTCCCGTCCGGTCCGTGCCCGGCGACGGAAGTACGGGACCCCTCCCACACGACGGCCCCGCCGCGCGCCACCGCCGCCACCACGGACGGCGCCCGCCCCGCGCTCTGCGCGACGGCGATCCGGTGGTTCAGCGCCCGCCGGGTGGCCGGAAGGAGGTCCAGGTCTGCAGAGAGCTCGTCCATGATCGGATGCTACGTGTTGGCCATGTCCACGAACCGTGAATAGTGGCCCTGGAAGGCCACGGTGATCGTCGCGGTGGGGCCGTTTCGGTGCTTGGCCACGATCAGGTCGGCCTCACCCGCGCGGGGGGACTCCTTCTCGTACGCGTCCTCGCGGTGCAGCAGGATGACCATGTCCGCGTCCTGCTCGATCGAGCCGGACTCACGCAGGTCGGAGACCATCGGCTTCTTGTCGGTGCGCTGCTCGGGACCACGGTTCAGCTGGGAGAGCGCGATCACGGGGACTTCGAGCTCCTTCGCCAGCAGCTTGAGGTTTCGGGACATGTCCGAGACCTCCTGCTGGCGGCTCTCGGGGCGGCGCGAGCCGCCCGACTGCATCAGCTGGAGGTAGTCGATGACCACGAGCGAGAGGTCGCTGCGCTGCTTGAGCCGACGGCACTTCGCCCGGATCTCCATCATCGACAGGTTGGGGGAGTCGTCGATGTACAGCGGGGCGGCCGAGACGTCCGGCATCCGGCGGGCGAGCCGGGTCCAGTCGTCGTCCGTCATCGTTCCCGAGCGCATGTGGTGGAGAGCGACACGGGCCTCCGCCGACAGCAGGCGCATCGCGATCTCGTTGCGGCCCATTTCGAGGGAGAAGATGACGCTCGGCAGGTTGCTCTTGATGGAGCAGGCCCGCGCGAAGTCGAGCGCGAGGGTGGACTTTCCCATGGCGGGACGCGCGGCGATGACGATCATCTGGCCCGGGTGCAGGCCGTTGGTGAGCGAGTCCAGGTCGGTGAATCCGGTCGGGACGCCCGACATCTGGCCGCTGCGCGAGCCGATGGCCTCGATCTCGTCGAGGGCGCCCTCCATGATGTCGCCCAGCGGCAGGTAGTCCTCGGAGGTCCGCTGCTCGGTGACGGCGTAGATCTCGGCCTGGGCGCTGTTGACGATCTCGTCGACGTCGCCGTCGGCCGCGTAGCCCATCTGCGTGATCTTCGTGCCGGCCGCGACCAGGCGGCGCAGGACAGCTCTCTCGTGGACGATCTCGGCGTAGTACTCGGCGTTCGCCGCGGTGGGCACGGACTGCACCAGCGTGTGCAGGTACGAGGCCCCGCCCACCTTGCTGATCTCGCCGCGCCGGGTCAGCTCCGCGCCGACCGTGATCGGGTCGGCAGGCTCGCCCTTGGCGTAGAGGTCGAGGATGGCCTGGTAGATCGTCTCGTGCGAGGGGCGGTAGAAGTCGTGGCCCTTGATCACCTCGACGACGTCGGCGATCGCGTCCTTGGACAGCAGCATGCCGCCGAGTACGGACTGCTCGGCATCCAGGTCCTGCGGGGGGACCCGCTCGAAGCCGCCGCCGCCACTGCCGCCGCCGCCGCCGTCGTCCCAGGAGCCGCCCTCGCGGCCCCGGTCCCGCTGGTCGTCCCCGCGGCCGCGGCCCTCGCCGTTGCGGCGCGGACGGGGGGGCAGACGATCCCCCGGACCGCTGTCGGCCCAAGGGTCGTCCATGGGCTCGGGCATGCTCACCGGGCCGCCTCCTCCCGTCCGCAACGCGGACCTCGCCGTGGCACTCTTTCTACGACACGGCTCTGACAAATGGGGCACCCGAACCGCGCTCTCAGCGAGTCGGGCAACGCACCACGGTAGGGCCGGGAGCGGCGTCAGCCAATCTTGTTATCCACAGGCTGTGTGGATGAGATGTGGACGACGGCGCCAATGCTGTGGGTAACTCCCCGGAAGCTGTGCACGGACCGGGGGACGACACTGTGGACAAAATCACCCGCCCCACCCCGCCACCCCTACTGACCTGCACTTTCTCCGTCCGGCACCCGCGCGCGAGAAATATATTCGAAGCCGCCTCACGATGGCCTCCAACGGGGTGGGGAGAACGCCCAAGCCAGCGCCCTAGTAAGGACTCAAAGTCCCTTGCATCCATTACCTGTGGAAGATTAGATTGAGCGCATGACACAGGCCCCCGCGGCGCCGAAGGCCGCGCCGAGACGACACGACCGGGAGATCTTCGCCCTCGCCGTACCCGCCTTCGGCGCCCTCGTCGCCGAGCCCCTCTTCGTGATGGTGGACAGCGCCGTCGTGGGGCACCTCGGCACACCCCAACTGGCCGGCCTCGGCATCGCCGCCGCCCTCCTCACCACCGCCGTGAGCGTCTTCGTCTTCCTCGCCTACGCGACCACCGCGGCCGTCTCCCGGCGCGTGGGAGCGGGCGACCTGGCGGCCGCCATCCGGCAGGGCATGGACGGCATCTGGCTCGCCCTCCTGCTCGGGGCCGGCGTGATCGCCGTCGTCCTGCCCGCGGCGCCCTGGCTGGTCTCCGTCTTCGGCGCCTCCGACACCGTCGCCCCCCACGCCATCACCTATCTGCGCATCTCCGCCCTCGGCATTCCCGCCATGCTCGTGGTGCTGGCCGCCACTGGTGTCCTGCGCGGCCTCCAGGACACCCGCACGCCCCTCTACGTGGCCGTAGGGGGCTTCGCCCTCAACGGCGCCCTGAACGTGGCCCTGGTCTACGGGGCGGGCCTGGGCATCGCCGGCTCCGCATGGGGCACGGTCGTGGCCCAGTGCGCCATGGCCGCGGTGTACCTCGTGGTCGTCGTACGAGGCGCCCGGCGCCACGGCGCCTCGCTGCGGCCCGATGCCGCAGGCATCCGGGCCTGCGCCCAGGCCGGCGCGCCCCTCCTGGTCCGCACCCTGTCCCTGCGGGCCATCCTGATGACCGCGACCGCCGTGGCCGCCCGGCTCGGTGACGCCGACATCGCGGCGCACCAGATCCTGCTCGCCCTGTGGAGCCTGCTCGCCTTCGCCCTGGACGCCATCGCGATCGCCGGGCAGGCCATCATCGGCCGCTACCTGGGGGCGGGCGACACCGCCGGGGCCAAGGCCGTCTGCCGCCGCATGGTGCAGTGGGGCATCGCCTCGGGGTTCGTCCTCGGCCTGCTGGTGGTCCTGGCCCGCCCCGTGTTCATCCCGCTGTTCACCAGCGACCCGGTGGTGGAGGACGCGCTGCTGCCCGCCCTGCTGGTGGTGGCCGTGTCCCAGCCGGTCTCCGGCATCGTCTTCGTGCTCGACGGGGTGCTGATGGGCGCGGGTGACGGCCGGTACCTCGCGCGGGCGATGCTGCTGACCCTGGCCGTCTTCGTCCCGGTCGCCCTACTCGTCCCCGCCCTGGGCGGCGGCCTGACGGCCCTCTGGTGGGCCATGACGCTGATGATGCTGGTCCGCATGGTCACCCTCCAGCTCCGCGCCCGTTCCGGCCGTTGGCTGGTCACGGGGGCCGCCCGGTAGCGGTGTTTCACGTGAAACACCGCTCAAGGCGTTGTGTTTCACGTGAAACACAACCGGCCGACCGCCGCCGGACATGACGAAGGGCCGCACCCCAGCGGGGTGCGGCCCTTCGCGAGCTGCCCTTAGGCGGCGACGACCTCGATGCCCACGTTCGCGGCCACGTCGGCGTGCAGACGCACGGAGACCTGGTACGAACCGAGGGTCTTGATCGGGGAGCCGAGCTCCACGCGGCGCTTGTCGACCTTCGGGCCGCCCGAGGACTCGATCGCCGTGGCGATGTCGGCCGGGGTAACGGAACCGAAGAGACGACCGGCGTCACCCGCGCGGGTGGCCAGACGGACCTTCACGCCCTCGAGCTTGGCCTTGAACTCGTTGGCCTGCTCGATGGTCGCGATCTCGTGGATCTTGCGGGCGCGGCGGATCTGCGCCACGTCCTTCTCGCCACCCTTGGTCCAGCGGATCGCGAAACCACGCGGGACCAGGTAGTTGCGAGCGTAGCCGTCCTTGACGTCTACGACGTCGCCCGCGGCACCGAGGCCGGAGACCTCGTGGGTAAGGATGATCTTCATTAGTCGGTCACCCTTCCTTATCGCGCGGTGGACGTGTAGGGCAGCAGCGCCATCTCACGGCTGTTCTTCACAGCCGTGGCGACGTCACGCTGGTGCTGCGTGCAGTTGCCGGTGACGCGGCGGGCACGGATCTTGCCACGGTCGGAAATGAACTTCCGCAGCATGTTCGTGTCCTTGTAGTCCACGTACGCGGTCTTGTCCTTGCAGAACGCGCAGACCTTCTTCTTAGGCTTGCGCACAGGCGGCTTCGCCATTGTGTCTCTCCTGTGTGATCAAGAAGTGGGGGTTCGAGCTGCCCTAGAAGGGAGGCTCGTCCGAGTAGCCACCGCCGGAGCCGCCGGAGCCGCCGGAGCTTCCGCCCCAGCCGCCCCCGCCGCCGCCCTGCTGCTGGCCGCCGGCCGGCGCACTGGACGCCCACGGGTCGTCGGAGGGAGCTCCGCCGCCCTGAGGGGCGCCGCCACCGGGGGCTCCGCCCCAGTTGCCACCGCCGCCGCCCTGCTGCTGGCCGCCACCGCCGCCGTATCCACCCTGAGCGCCGCGGCCCGAGGTCTTGGTGACCTTGGACGTGGCGTTCTTCAGGCTGGGGCCGACTTCCTCGACGTCCAGCTCGTAGACCGTGCGCTTGACACCCTCACGGTCCTCGTACGACCGCTGCCTCAGCCGGCCCTGCACGATGACGCGCATGCCCCGCTGAAGGGACTCGGCGACGTTCTCCGCCGCCTGACGCCAGACCGAGCAGGTCAGGAACAGGCTTTCGCCGTCCTTCCACTCATTGGTCTGCTTGTCGAAGGTGCGGGGAGTGGACGCGACACGGAACTTCGCGACCGCCGCACCCGAGGGGGTGAAGCGCAGCTCGGGGTCGTCGACGAGATTGCCGACGACCGTGATGACGGTCTCGCCTGCCATGGATGAACCTCTCGGCGGGGATTGCTGCTGGGCTGCTGTGCTACTCGGTCCCGATTACCGCTGAACCGAAGTTCAGTGGGTCTCGGGGCGAAGGACCTTGGTCCGGAGAACCGACTCGTTCAGGTTCATCTGCCGGTCGAGCTCCTTGACGACCGCAGGCTCGGCCTGGAGGTCGATGACCGAGTAGATGCCCTCGGGCTTCTTCTTGATCTCGTAAGCGAGACGACGACGGCCCCAGGTGTCGACCTTCTCGACCTTTCCGTTGCCCTCACGGACGACGGAGAGGAAGTTCTCGATCAGCGGGGAGACAGCGCGCTCCTCGAGATCGGGGTCGAGGATGACCATCACTTCGTAGTGACGCATGTGGAACCCACCTCCTTTGGACTCAGCGGCCACGGTCGTTCCGTGGCAGGAGGGTCGTGATGCGTGCCGCACGATGCCTGAGAACAGACACCGCGCAGACCGTACAGACTACCCCGTCGACTCCTTCCGGTTGAAATCCGGCAGGAGGAGGCCACAATCTGTATCCATCGGGTGTGCTCGGTGCTATGCCCCCGGCCCCTCCGGACGGCGGCCCCGCAGCACCGCTCTGCTTCAGCCAGGAGGTGCCTTCCGATGGCACAGGCAATACGACGCCAGCCCTCCATCTCGCTCCTCGCGACCGACGGCAGGCCCCATCCGCTGCAGGACACCCTGCTGGCGGCCACCCTGATCCTCGGCGCCGTGGCGTTCGTCACGGCGTTCTTCCACCACCTGCACCTGATCAGCTCGTGGGCGGGGCTGCTCGGGATCGCGACGGGTGCCTACGGACAGTTCATCTCCGTCACGACACGCGAGCGCTTCGCGCTGATCATCGGCCTTGGCGCGTCTGCCTTCGGCTTCTTCCTCGGCATGGCCCACGGCGGCCTCTTCGGCGGCTGGCTGGGCTGACCGGGGCACCTCCGCGACGGGGCGCCGACCGCACGCCGGTCCGGGCCTGGGGCCCGTCCCCCAGATGGGTGGCGCCCCTGTCGCAGTAGGCTTCGCGCCATAGCCAGCGAAGCCGCCGGAGGAGACGCCCCGCATGAGCCTGTCCCTGAGGACCATCAGCCGAGAGCAGCATCTGGGTTATCTCCAGAGCCTGCCCTCGGCGAGCCACTGCCAGGTCCCGGCGTGGGCCGACGTGAAGAACGAGTGGCGGTCGGAGAACCTCGGTTGGTTCGACGGCTCCGGCGAACTCGTCGGCGCCGCCCTCGTGCTGTACCGGCAGCTGCCCAAGGTGAAGCGCTACCTCGCGTACCTTCCCGAGGGCCCGGTCATCAACTGGTACGCCCCCAACCTCGAGGAATGGCTCCAGCCCATGCTGGCCCACCTCAAGCAGCAGGGCGCCTTCACCGTGAAGATGGGCCCGCCCGTCGTCATCCGGCGCTGGAACTCCACCGCCATCAAGGCCGGCATCCAGGACCCGGACGTCAAGCGCCTGCGGGACGTGGAGGCCTCGGTCATCGAGCCCCGCGCCTTCGAGGTCTCCGACAAGCTCCGCCGCATGGGCTGGCAGCAGGCCGAGGACGGCGGCGCGGGCTTCGGCGACGTGCAGCCGCGCTACGTCTTCCAGGTGCCGCTGGCCAACCGCTCGCTGGACGACGTCCTCAAGGGCTTCAACCAGCTGTGGCGGCGCAACATCAAGAAGGCCGAGAAGGCCGGTGTCGAGGTCGTCCAGGGCGGATACGAGGACCTGCCGACCTGGCAGCACCTCTACGAGATCACGGCCGAGCGGGACAAGTTCCGCCCGCGCCCGCTCAGCTACTTCCAGCGCCAGTGGACGGCCCTCAACTCCGAGGACCCCAACCGCATGCGGCTCTACATCGCCACGCACGAGGGGGAGCCGCTGGCCGCCGCCACGATGCTCACCGTCGGCCAGCACGTCTGGTACTCGTACGGCGCCTCGGCCAACCACAAGCGCGAGGTGCGGCCGTCGAACGCGATGCAGTGGCGCATGCTGCGCGACTCGTACGCGCTCGGCGCGAGCGTCTACGACCTGCGCGGCATCTCCGACACGCTGGACGAGAACGACCACCTGTTCGGCCTGATCCAGTTCAAGGTCGGCACGGGCGGCGAGGCCGTCGAGTACGTCGGCGAATGGGACTTCCCGCTCAACAAGGTGCTGCACAAGGCGCTCGACATCTACATGTCGCGTCGCTGACCGCACCTGCATTCCCACCCACCCCACACCCCGCTGCACCACGCAGCTCCCCAGGAGAGGTTCCGGACGGGCATGGCGCTCACGCTCTACGTCGACACCGCGCGCTGGCGTGCGCACCAGAAGCAGATCCAGGACCAGTTCCCCGGGATGGTCCCGGTCTGCAAGGGCAACGGCTACGGCTTCGGCCACGAGCGGCTCTGCGAGGAGGCGACCCGTATGGGCGCCGACGTGCTGGCCGTCGGGACGACCTACGAGGCCGCCAGCATCAAGGACTGGTTCGGCGGCGACCTGCTGGTCCTCACCCCGTTCCGGCGGGGCGAGGACCCGGTCCCGCTGCCGGACCGGGTCATCCGCTCGGTCTCCTCGCTGGACGGGGTCCGCGGCCTGGTGGGCGCCCGGGTGGTCATCGAGTGCATGAGCTCGATGCGCCGCCACGGCATCTCCGAGCAGGACCTCGGCCAGCTCCACGCGGCCATCGAGGACGTCCGGCTGGAGGGCTTCGCCCTCCACCTGCCGCTGGACCGCCCGGACGGCTCGGACGCCGTCGAGGAGGTCATCGGCTGGATGGACCGGCTGCGCGCGGCCCGGCTGCCGCTGCACACCATGTTCGTCAGCCACCTGCGCGCCGAGGAGCTGGCCCGGCTCCAGCAGCAGTTCCCGCAGACCCGCTTCCGGGCGCGCATCGGCACCCGGCTGTGGCTGGGCGACCACGAGGCCACCGAGTACCGCGGCGCGGTCCTCGACGTCACGCGCGTCGCCAAGGGGGACCGGTTCGGCTACCGCCAGCAGAAGGCCGCCTCCGACGGCTGGCTGGTCGTGGTCGCCGGCGGCACCTCGCACGGCGTGGGGCTGGAGGCCCCGAAGGCCCTGCACGGCGTGATGCCCCGCGCGAAGGGCGTCGCCCGGGCGGGCCTGGCCACGGTCAACCGGAACCTGTCGCCGTTCGTGTGGGCGGGCAAGCAGCGCTGGTTCGCGGAGCCGCCGCACATGCAGGTGTCGATCCTGTTCGTACCGTCCGACGCCACCGAGCCGAGGGTCGGCGACGAGCTGGTGGCGCACCTGCGCCACACCACCACGCAGTTCGACCGGGTGCTCGACGCCTGACCCGCCCGGTCACTCCCGGGGGCCCGCCCCCCAGTCTACCCGCTGTCCGTCCGAGGGCGCCGCGTACCGCGGCGCCCTCGCGGCGTCCGACAGCACGAAGACGTCCTCGGCCCCGTCCAGGACCCCGCCGGAGGGGTCGTCCGACCCGTCCCGGCGCACGACGTCCCGCTCCGGCATGAGGATGTCGCGCACGACGACCGCGCACAGGTAGAGCGTGGCCAGCAGGTGCGCCGCGATCGCCAGCTGGTAGCCCTCCACGGGCAGGCCCTGGTGCTTGTCACCACTGGTCGTGTAGGCGAGGTAGAACCAGATCCCGAGGAAGTAGGCGACCTCGCCGGCCTGCCAGACCAGGAAGTCCCGCCAGCGCGGCCGGGCCAGCGCGGCGAGCGGGATCAGCCAGAGCACGTACTGCGGCGAGTAGACCTTGTTGGCCAGGATGAAGGCGGCGACGACCAGGAAGGCCAGCTGGGCGAAGCGGGGCCGCCGGGGGGCGGTCAGGGTGAGCAGCCCGATCCCCGCGCACAGCAGGAGCGTCAGCCCGGTCGCGTACGTGTTGGCGCCGTCGAGCGGATTGCCCGAGCGCTGGGAGATCAGCAGCCACACGGAGCCGAAGTCGATGGGCCGCTCCTGGCTGAAGGTGTAGAACTTCGTCCAGCCGTCCCAGGCGAAGAGCATCACCGGCAGGTTCACCAGGAGCCAGGACCCGGCCGCGCCGAGGGCGGCGAGGCCGAAGCCGCGCCATTTCCCGGCCCGCCAGCACAGGACGAACAGCACCCCGAGCAGCAGGACGGGGTAGAGCTTGGCGGCGGTGGCGAGGCCGATGAGGACCCCGAAGAGCACGGCCCGGCCGCGGGACCACATGAGCATCGCGGCAGCGGTCAGGGCGATGGCGAGCAGGTCCCAGTTGATCGTCGCGGTGAGCAGGAAGGCGGGCGCGAGGGCGAAGAGCAGGGCGTCCCAGGGGCGGCGCCGGTGGGTGCGGGCGACGCACACGGCGATGACCGCGGCGCAGGCCATCAGCATGCCCGCGTTGACCATCCAGTACATCTGTTCGCGGTGCTGCATGGAGCCGGTGGTCGGCGTCAGCCAGGAGGCGACCTCCATGAAGAGCCCGGTGAGGACCGGATACTCCAGGTACTCCATGTCGCCGGTGAGCCGGTCGAAGTAGGGCGTCAGGTTGTCGGCGAAGCCGCGCACCGAGTACAGGTGCGGGATGTCGGAGTAGCAGGCGTGGGTGTACTGCGAGCCCGCACCCCGGAACCACGCCCAGTCGTAGCAGGGCAGCTTCTGCACCATGCCGAGGGCGAACATCCCGATGGCGACGAGGGCCACGACGCGGACCGGCCCCAGCCAGTGGCCGCCCAGCCGGGCGTGGCGGCCGAGGGGGCCGCCGAAGAGCTCGCTGCCCGCCGCGGCGACCTCGTCCTGCTGGGTGGGCAGTACGGGGAGGTCCTGTTGCACCTTCGTCATGCGCTCATCCTGCCGTACGGGGCCGGACACGGGGGAAGGCCGCCGCACGGTGTGTGCGACGGCCTTCTCCGTGCCCGTCCGGGCCGGTGATCAGCTGCCCGGCTCGCCGGTGGGCCAGCCGCCGGTGACGCCGCCCGGGCGGCCGGGCCTTCCGCTGTTCGACGGGGAGGGGCCCGTGCTGGCGCCGCCGTCGGCGCCGCCGATCATCCCGCCGCCGGTCGTGCCGCCGCCGGTCGTGCCTCCGTTGGCGGCGCCGCCGTTGCCGGCACCGCCGTTTCCGGCGCCGCCGCTGGGCGCGTTCGGGTCGCAGTACAGCTCCCAGTCCCACGGCTTGCAGGACGGCTTCCCGCCCTTCGACGGGGTGGGGGACGGCGACGGCGAGGAGCTGGCCGAGGGGGACGGCGAGGGGGACGAGGACGGGGACGGGGCCGCCGAGGGCGTGGGGGACGGGGCCCCCGCGGAGTCCGCCTCCACGCCGATGTCCTCGGCCTCCGGGAAGTCCTTCGCCGGGGTGCCCTTGAGGGCCTCGCGCATGTACTCGGTCCAGATCACGGCCGGGATGTCACCACCGTGGATGGAGTCGGTGCCGCCGACCCCGTTCATGGAGATGAGCTTCTTGTCCTTGGAGTTCGGATCGGTGCGGAACAGGGTGACCGAGGTGGACAGCTCCGGGGTGTAGCCGACGAACCACGCCGACTTGTTCTGGTCCGTGGTGCCGGTCTTGCCCGCGGCCGGCCGGCCGAGCTTCTTGACCTTGACGCCGGTGCCGTTCTGGACCACGTTCTCCAGGACCTTGGTGACGTTGTCCGCGACGGCGCTGTCCATCGCCCGCTGGTCCTCGGGGGCCTCGAACCCGCTCAGCGTCTGGCCGTCCTTGATGACCTCGGTGACAGAGAAGGGCTCGCGGTGCGTGCCGGAGGCGGCGAAGGTGGCGTAGGAGTCGGCCATGCGGATGGCGCTGGGGGTCGAGGTTCCCAGCGCGAAGGACGCGTTGTCGCCCTTGTCCATCGATTCGTCGAGGATGCCCGTCGACCTGGCCACCTCGCGCACCTTGGTGTGGCCGACGTCGAAGACCAGCTGGGCGAACGGCACGTTGATGGACTTCTCCATCGCCTCGTTGAGGGTGACGTAGCCGAAGGCGGTCGGGCTCTCGTTCTTCTGCCGGAAGGGCTCGCCGTTCTTGTCGAGCAGCGGCCTCCCCTGGCGGTTCTTGATCACGGTGCGGTCGTCGGCCATGTACTTGCTGTCGACCGAGATGCCCTTGCCCTTGGAGTTCTGGGTGCCGTACTGCATCGCCGCGGCCAGGACGTACGGCTTCCAGGTCGAGCCGACCGGGACACCGCTGGTGTTGGCGTTGTTGCTGAAGTACTTCTTGTCCCAGCCCGGGCCGCCGTAGAGGGCCACGATCGCGCCGGTCTTCACGTCGACGGAGGCGGCGCCGAACTGTACGAAGGTGTCCAGCTCGGGGCGCTTCTTCTCGTCGAGGAAGTCGTCGCGGGTGTCCTCCACGGCCTTGGTCAGGGCGTCCACCTTGGGCTTCTGGAAGGTGGTCTTGATCCGGTAGCCGCCCAGGGCCATCTGCTCCGCGGTGATGTCCTTGGTCTTCATCACGTACTGCTTGGCGGTCTCGACCAGGTATCCGATCTGGCCGTTCATGCCGCGGGCCTGGGCGGACTCGATGCGGGCGGGGAAGTCGGCGTCCTTGTACTTCGACCGCTCCTCCTTGGACATCCGCCCGACCTCGACCTCGCGGTCCAGCACCCAGGACCAGCGCTTGCGGGCCCGCGTCTCGTTGAGCTCGGGGGTGGCCGCGGCGCCGATCCCGCCGTCCGGGTTGTAGAGGTTGGGGCCCTTGAGCACCGAGGCCAGGAAGGCCGACTCGGAGGGGTTGAGGTCCCGGGCGTCCTTGCCGAAGTAGGCGCGGGCCGCGGCCTGGATGCCGTAGGCGTCCCGGCCGTAGTACGCGGTGTTGAGGTAGCCCGCGAGGACCACGTCCTTGTCCTCCGAGATCCCGAGGTTGATCGCGATGAAGAGCTCGGTGACCTTCCGCTTCAGCGTCTGCTCGGAGCCGAGGAAGTTGTTCTTCACGTACTGCTGGGTGATGGTCGAGCCGCCCTGGGTGGAACCGCCCTTGGCCATGTTCCACACGGCGCGGGCGATGCCCATCGGGTCGACGCCCTTGTCCGTCTCGAAGGACTCGTTCTCCGCGGCGATCACGGCGTTCTGCATCGACAGCGGGATCTGGTCGATGCCCACGATCTGCCGGTTCATCGATCCGCCGGTCGCGACCATCTGGGAGCCGTCCGCCCAGAGGAAGACGTTGTTCTGTGCCTCGGCCGCCTTGTTGGGGTCCGGCTTGTTCACCATGGCGATGCCGATGCCGGCCCCCGCCACGATGACCGCGAAGAATCCGAGCACGGTGCCGCCGACGAGCTTCCACGAGGGCAGGAAGCGCTTCCAGCCCTGCTTGTCGGACCGCGGGTAGTTGATGAGGCGCTTGTCCGGGCGGCCCGCGCCCCGACCGGGCGCGCCGGCGCCCCGTCCGCGGCCGGCGGAGCCCCTCTGGGCGGCCCGGCGCGGCTGTGTGCGGCCGCCCTGCGGGGGCGGATCTGCGTACGGGCCGCTGGGCGACGCCGTGGGGACGTCACGTCCGGCCTCGGCGCCGCGGCCCGGGCGCTGCGGGGCGGCCCGGCGGGACGAGGCGCGTCCACCGCCCTGGGGCTGCGGCGGTTTGCGGCGGTGCTCGCTCATCGAACGACTACTCCTCGGGCAGGCGAGTGGCCTGGAAGCGGCAGGTGAATTCCGGTCCCCCCGTTGTCATGGCCCACAGACTACGCACGCTCAAAACCCGTCCAGTGTCGAAGTTCACCCCAAATCAGGCAACTTGCCTCGTACGAATCGGTGATGTGACGCCGGTCACCAGGTCGCCCCTTGCCGCAGGGGATCTACCGTTCTATCGTCTGGATGTATCGAGTCGATACATCAGCTCGGCATAGAGACTCCAGAGTCGGAGGAGGGGCAGGCGATGAGCAGGCGCTCAGGCATCCTCGAATTCGCCGTCCTCGGCCTGCTCCGCGAATCCCCCATGCACGGGTACGAGCTGCGCAAGCGGCTCAACACCTCACTGGGGGTGTTCCGGGCGTTCAGCTACGGGACGCTCTATCCCTGCCTCAAGACGCTGGTCGCCAACGGCTGGTTGATCGAGGAGCCGGGCCACGCTCCGGAAGACGCTCTCGCCGCTTCACTCGCAGGGCGCCGCGCCAAGATCGTCTACCGGTTGACGGCCGCGGGCAAAGAGCACTTCGAGGAGCTGCTCTCGCACACGGGCCCCGACACCTGGGAGGACGAGTCCTTCGCCGCCCGCTTCGCCTTCTTCGGCCAGACCGAACGAGACGTGCGCATGCGGGTACTGGAGGGCCGCCGCAGCCGGCTGGAGGAGCGTCTGGAGAAGATGCGCGCCTCACTCGCCCGCACACGGGAGCGCCTCGACGACTACACGCTCGAGCTGCAACGGCACGGCATGGAGTCGGTGGAGCGCGAAGTGCGCTGGCTGAACGAGCTCATCGAGAGCGAGCGGGCGGGACGGGATCGGAGACGACCCGGTCCGTCCGACGAAACTGCAAAATGAGGCCTGCATCTCGCAGACCTCGTCCGAGAACAAACAGGGAGCAACCGGAATGGGTTCGGTTCGCGTAGCCATCGTCGGCGTAGGCAACTGCGCCGCCTCGCTGGTGCAGGGCGTCGAGTACTACAAGGACGCCGACCCGGCGGCCAAGGTCCCCGGTCTGATGCACGTCCAGTTCGGCGACTACCACGTGCGTGACATCGAGTTCGTCGCCGCGTTCGACGTCGACGCGAAGAAGGTCGGCCTCGACCTCTCGGACGCCATCGGCGCCAGCGAGAACAACACCATCAAGATCTGCGACGTCCCGAACACCGGTGTGACCGTTCAGCGCGGCCACACCCTGGACGGTCTGGGCAAGTACTACCGCATGACGATCGAGGAGTCCGCCGAGACTCCCGTCGACGTGGTCCAGATCCTCAAGGACCGCCAGGTCGACGTCCTGATCTGCTACCTGCCCGTCGGCTCCGAGGCTGCGGCGAAGTTCTACGCCCAGGCCGCCATCGACGCCAAGGTCGCCTTCGTCAACGCCCTCCCGGTCTTCATCGCCGGCACCAAGGAGTGGGCCGACAAGTTCACCGAGGCCGGTGTCCCGATCGTCGGCGACGACATCAAGTCCCAGGTCGGCGCCACCATCACGCACCGCGTGATGGCGAAGCTGTTCGAAGACCGCGGTGTCCGTCTCGAGCGCACCATGCAGCTCAACGTCGGCGGCAACATGGACTTCAAGAACATGCTCGAGCGCGACCGCCTCGAGTCGAAGAAGATTTCCAAGACGCAGGCCGTCACCTCGCAGATCCCCGACCGCGAGCTCGGCGAGAAGAACGTCCACATCGGCCCGTCCGACTACGTCGCGTGGCTCGACGACCGCAAGTGGGCGTACGTCCGCCTCGAAGGCCGCGCCTTCGGCGACGTCCCGCTGAACCTCGAGTACAAGCTCGAGGTGTGGGACTCCCCGAACTCCGCCGGTGTCATCATCGACGCGCTGCGCGCTGCGAAGATCGCCAAGGACCGCGGGATCGGCGGCCCGATCCTGTCGGCGTCCAGCTACTTCATGAAGTCCCCGCCGGTGCAGTACTTCGACGACGAGGCCTACGCCAACGTCGAGAAGTTCATCAAGGGCGAGGTCGAGCGCTAGTCGGCCCCAAGGGTCCTCAGGACACCTGGACTTCGGCTGTTCTTCCGCGGAGGGTCCCCGGGCCATGTGCCCGGGGACCCTCCGCGTGTGTGACGCTTTCCCTCATGCCTGTCGTACGTGATCTGCGCGTACTCCTGCGCCTGAGGGACTTCCGCAACCTGCTCGCCGTACGGCTGTTCTCCCAGGCGGCCGACGGCGTCTACCAGGTCGCTCTCGCCACCTACGTGGTCTTCTCCCCGGAGAAGCAGACCTCGGCGGCCGCCATCGCCTCGGCCATGGCGGTGCTGCTGCTGCCCTACTCCCTCGTGGGCCCCTTCGCGGGAGTGCTGCTCGACCGCTGGCGCCGCCGCCAGGTCTTCCTCTACGGCAACCTGCTGCGGACCCTGCTCGCCTGCGTCACCGGGATGCTGATCGTCGCGCACGCGCCCGAATGGCTCTTCTACGCCTCGGCGCTGTCCGTGACCGCCGTCAACCGCTTCGTCCTGGCCGGTCTCGCCGCGTCGCTGCCCCACGTCGTGGAACCCGGCCGGCTGGTCACCGCGAACGCCCTCTCACCCACCGCCGGCACGCTCGCGGCGGTCGCCGGCGGGGGACTGGCCGTCCTGGTGCGCGTGCTGGCATCCGACTCGGACGCCCTCGTCGTACTGCTGGGCGCGGGCCTCTACCTGTGCGCGGCCCTCGTCTCCCTGCGCCTGGCCATCGGCCTGCTCGGACCCGACCACCCACCCGGCCGGCGCCACCCGTCGGTCGCCGAGGGAATCCTGCTCACCGTGCGGGGGATGACCGAGGGCCTGCGGCACCTGGCCGCACGGCGCGAGGCGGCCAGGGCCCTCACCGCCATGACCCTGATGCGGTTCTGCTACGGGGCCCTCTTCGTGATGCTGCTCATGCTGTGCCGCTACTCCTGGTCGGCGGACGAGGCCGAGGGGCTGGCCCTCCTGGGCATCGCGGTCGGCGTCTCCGGCGCCGGATTCTTCGCCGCGGCCGTCATCACCCCCTGGCTGGTGGGCCGGCTGGGCACGCTGGGCACGATCACCGTCTGCGCCCTCGGCGCCGCGGTCCTGGTTCCGGCCCTCGGCCTGTTCTTCACACCCGGACCGATGCTGATCGCCGCATTCGTGCTCGGCCTCGCCACCCAGGGTGCCAAGATCTCCACCGACACCGTCGTGCAGTCACGGGTGGACGACGACTACCGCGGCCGGGTCTTCGCCGTCTACGACGTGCTGTTCAACATCGCCTTCGTCGCAGCGGCGGCGGTGGCCTCGCTCATACTCCCCGCCGACGGGCGCTCCGTGCCCCTGGTCCTCGGCGTCGCCGCCCTCTACGCCGCGACCGCGGCCCTGCTGGAGCGGCAGGGGCGACGTTTCACGTGAAACACCGCGCCCACCGGTCCGGCGCACCCGGTTCCGCGTGGGTGTTTCACGTGAAACACCCACGCCGTCCCGCCCTACTCAGGACTGCGCGGCCCACCACTGCCTGAGCGCGGCGACAGCGGCGTCCGGCTCCATCGGACCGTTCTCCAGCCGCAGCTCCAGCAGGAAGGCGTATGCCTTGCCGATGACCGGTCCGGGGCCGACGTCCAGCACCCGCATGATCTCGTTGCCGTCCAGATCGGGCCGGATCGCGTCCAGCTCCTCCCGCTCCTGCAACTGCGCGATGCGCTCCTCCAGGCCGTCGTAGGTCCGGGAGAGGGCATTGGCCTTGCGCTTGTTGCGCGTGGTGCAGTCCGACCGGGTCAGCTTGTGCAGCCGCTCCAGCAGCGGGCCCGCGTCGCGGACGTAGCGCCGCACCGCGGAGTCGGTCCATTCGCCGTCCCCGTAGCCGTGGAAGCGCAGGTGCAGCTCCACCAGCCGGGACACGTCCTTGATCATCTCGTTCGAGTACTTCAGCGCGGTCAGGCGCTTCTTGGTCATCTTCGCGCCGACCACCTCGTGGTGGTGGAAGGAGACCCGGCCGTCGCTCTCGAACCGGCGCGTGCGGGGCTTGCCGATGTCGTGCAGCAGGGCGGCGAGCCGCAGCACCAGGTCGGGGCCGTCCTCCTCCAGGGCGATCGCCTGCTCCAGCACGATCAGGGAGTGGTCGTAGACGTCCTTGTGCCGGTGGTGTTCGTCACGCTCCAGACGCAGCGCCGGCAGCTCCGGGAGCACCCGGTCCGCAAGACCCGTGTCCACGAGCAGGCCCAGACCCTTGCGCGGGTGGGCGGACAGGATCAGCTTGTTCAGCTCGCCCTGCACCCGCTCCGCCGAGACGATCTCGATCCGGTCGGACATGGCCTTCATCGCCGTCACGACCTCCGGGGCGACCTCGAAGTCGAGCTGCGCCGCGAAGCGGGCCGCGCGGAGCATGCGCAGCGGGTCGTCCGAGAAGGAGTCCTCGGGGGTACCGGGCGTGCGGAGCACCCCCGCGGCCAGGTCCTCCAGGCCGCCGTGCGGGTCGATGAACCGCTGCTCCGGAAGGGCCAGGGCCATGGCGTTGACCGTGAAGTCGCGCCGGACCAGGTCCTCCTCGATGGAGTCGCCGTAGGAGACCTCGGGCTTGCGGGACGTGCGGTCGTAGGCCTCCGAGCGGTAGGTGGTCACCTCGATCTGGAAACCGTCCCGCTGCGCGCCGACGGTGCCGAAGGCGATGCCGACGTCCCACACGGAGTCCGCCCACGGCCGGACGATCTTGAGTACGTCCTCGGGGCGGGCGTCGGTGGTGAAGTCGAGATCGTTGCCGAGACGCTCCAGCAGGGCGTCGCGGACGGACCCGCCGACCAGGGCGAGGCGGAATCCCGCCTTCTGGAACCGGCGGCCGAGCTCGTCGGCGACAGGGGCGATCCGCAGCAGTTCGCTCACCGCGCGGCGCTGCACCTGACTCAGGGCACTGGGGCTGTCTTCGTTGGCATTCGGCACAACAGAAAAGGGTACGTGCCCGGCCCGGCGCGGGCTTCCGCGTTTTACGGCCCCCGGTACACGGCCGTCCCGGGGCGGAGCCGATCATGTGGAGCAAGGCGCGGCACTCGCGCACAGCGGGCCTCGTTACCATGCGTGGACGCAAAGACGACGACCACTGACACTTCGAGGGACGGGCTAGCGCGTGGCCGAGGCGGCAGACATCCAGGGGGCGTCGCCCGCCCCTGTCCGGCGCCGCTGGCTGCGACGCGCGGTGATCCTGATCGCCGGGACCCCCGTACTCGCCGGCCTGGTCTACTCCCCCGCACCCGAGGCCCAGGCCGCCCCCGCCTCCCCCGTCGACGTCCAGCTGACGTCGCTGGCGCCGGCCGCCCCGGTCAAGGGGGACACCCTCACCATCTCCGGCACCGTGGTCAACACGGGTGCCGACACGGTCAAGGACGCCCATGTGGGACTGCGGGTCGGACCCGCGCTGACGGACCGGGCCTCCATCGACGAGGCCGCGGACCGCAGCGGCTTCCGGGCCGGCACGGACCCGGGCGAGATCGACGCGGCCCACGCCGTGAAGATCCCGCCGCTGCCCGCGAGGGCGTCCCGGGAGTTCACCCTCACGGTTCCGGTGGACAAGCTGGAGCTGGACAAGGACGGCGTCTACCAGCTCGGCGTCTCCCTGTCGGGGGCGACCGACAGCAGGCCCTCCGAGCAGGTCCTGGGCATCGAGCGGACCTTCCTGCCCTGGCAGCCGGAGGCCGCCGCCAAGCGGTCCCAGCTGACCTTCGTGTGGCCGCTGATCTCCCACACCCGGGTGAGCGCGGAGACGGGCTCGGACGAGCTGCAGACCCCGGTCTTCCTCGACGACTCCCTCGCCGAGGAGCTGAAGCCCGGAGGCCGTCTGGGCCAGATGGTCTCCCTCGGCAAGGACCTGCCCGTCACCTGGGTCATCGACCCCGACCTGCTCTCCACGGTCGACGCGATGACCAAGGGCTACCGGGTCCGGGGACCCGACGGCAAGCCCGTCGAGGGCAGGAACAAGGCCGTCGCCGAGCAGTGGCTGAACTCGCTGGAGGCCGCCGTCCAGGGCAAGAAGGTCGTCGCCCTGCCCTTCGCCGACCCCGACATCGCCTCCCTCGCCCACCAGGGCAAGGACGTCTCCGGCTCCCTGGGGCAGCTGCGGCCGGCCACCGACAAGGCCAAGCAGGCCGTCGAGACGGTCCTGCACGTCCCGGCCTCCACCGACTTCTCCTGGCCGGTGGACGGGGCGATCGACCCGTCGATCGTGAACGTCGCCACCTCGGCCGGCGCCCACAACATCCTCACCAGCAGCGACAGCCTCCCGGAAACCGGTGCCCTGGGCTACACCCCGTCGGCGGCCCGGCCCATCGGCGCGGGCACCACGGCGGTCGTGGCGGACTCCCAGCTCTCCGACGCCTTCGAGGGCGACATGCTGAACGCCGAGAGCTCCACCCTCGCCGTGCAGCAGTTCCTCGCCCAGAGCCTGGCGCTCAACCTGCAGAAGACCGACGAGCAGCGCAGCTTCGTGGTCGCCCCGCAGCGGATGCCCTCCACCAGCCAGGCGAACTCAATGGCCACCGCCCTACGGAGCCTGCAGGCGGGACGCTGGACCCAGCCCGGCGACCTCGAAGCCGCGGCCGCCGCCAAGCCCGACCCCGGCGCCGCCACCCAGGTACCGGGTGCGGGCCAGTACCCGGAGGCCCTGCGCAAGCAGGAGCTGCCCGTCTCGGCCTTCGAGAAGATCCGCACCACCCAGAACACCCTCGACCACTTCAAGGTGATCCTCGCCGCACCCGACCGCGTGGAGATCCCCTTCGGCAACACCACCAACCGGGAGATGTCCACCTCCTGGCGCGGCCGGCCCGACGAGGCGCGGCTCTACCGGGACCAGGTGCAGGAGTACCTGATCGGCCTGACCGAGAAGGTCAAGGTCATCCCCAAGTCCGACGCGACCCTGTCCGGTCACAGCGCCACGATCCCCGTCAGCGTGCAGAACAGCCTGGTCCAGGACGTCCACAACCTCGTGCTGCGGGTGAAGTCGGCCAACCCGACCCGCCTAATGTTCGGGGACGGCGGCCAGGCCGAGCAGGAGGTCACCGTCCAGGGCGGGCACAGCCAGACCGTGAAGTTCACCGCCAACGCCACCGCGAGCGGTCCGGTCGAGGTCTCCGCGCAGCTCTTCACCAAGGACGGCGTCCCCTACGGCAAGGAGCGGACGTTCACCGTCGAGGCCACCGAGATCACCCCCACCGTGATGCTCGTCATCGCGGGCGGAGTGCTCCTCCTCGTCCTCGCGGGCATCAAGATGTACGCGAGCCGCAAGCGCGTGGCGGCTCGCGCGGCCGCCGGGGAGAGCACGCAGCCGAGTGACGAGTCCCCGGACACCGGACCGCAAAGCACCGGCGCGTCCGGCGCGGGTGAGACAGTGGACCGTTGAGCGACGCCGTGGCCGGTCGGCCTGGGGACGATGAGGTGGGGTTTCGATGAACGCGCCGTACGAAGGCGACCGCGCGCAGGGCACTGGCGGGTCCGCGCCCGGCCAGGGCACTGCACCGGGCACCCCGGTGCCCGGGCAGGTTCCCGCGCCCGCACCCGCGCCGGACCGCGACCCGTATGTCCAGGACGCCTACGACTACGACCCGTACCGGTCGCAGGACCTGTCGGCCCAGGACCCCGTCGCCGAGGTCCTGTACGACCGGGCCTCGCACCCCCCGCCGCCTCCCGGCACCTACCAGGAGCCGGGCCCCCTGTACGCGGCCCCGTCCGCGCCCGCCTACGCCCCCGACCCGCGCGTCTGGGCCCAGACGCCGCCGCCCGAGCCGGACGGTCCCTCCCGCCACATGCCGTACGGCGACCGCGCCAGCACCACCCAGTTCGTCGGGGTGGACTCCCTGGTGACCGGGGCCGCCGACCAGCAGCCCGAACCGGACGCCTTCGCGCACCTCTACCGGGACCAGGAGGCGGCTCCCCGCACGCCCGTCGTGGAGCCCCCCGCGGCCGCCCCGGCGCCGGCCAAGCCCGCGGGCCGCGCCTCCAGCCTGCTCAAGTCCAGCGCGCTGATGGCCGCCGGCACGATCGTCTCCCGCATCACCGGATTCCTGAGGACCCTGGTCATCGCCGGCGCCATCGGCGTCGGCACCTTCAACGACACGTACCAGATCGCCAACACCCTGCCCACGATGATCTACGTGCTGGTCGGCGGCGGCGCCCTCAACGCCGTCTTCATCCCGCAGCTGGTCCGGGCCATGAAGAACGACAGCGACGGCGGCCAGGCCTACGCCAACCGGCTGCTGACCCTCGTGGTGGTCCTGCTCGCCGCCATCACCACCGTCTGCGTGATCGCCGCACCGGTGTTCATCACGATGATGTCGCCGAAGATCGCTTCGAATCCGCAGCAGATGGACGTCGCGGTCGCCTTCGCCCGCTACTGCCTGCCCACGATGTTCTTCATGGGCGTGCACGTGGTCCTCGGTCAGATCCTCAACGCCCGCGGCCGCTTCGGCGCCATGATGTGGACCCCGGTCCTCAACAACATCGTCGTCATCGCCACCTTCGGTGCCTTCATCTGGGCGTTCGGCGGCTTCACCACCTCCGGTGTCAACGCCACCACCGTCACCTCCGACGGCGTCCGCCTGCTGGGCCTGGGCACCCTGCTGGGGCTCACCGTCCAGGCCCTGGCGATGCTGCCCTACCTGCGCGAGGCCGGGTTCACGCCCCGTCTGCGCTTCGACTGGAAGGGCCACGGGCTCGGAAAGGCCGCCCGCCTGGCCAAGTGGACGTTCTTCTTCGTCCTCGCCAACCAGATCGGCCTCGTCGTCGTGACCCAGCTCGCCACGTGGGCCGGCTCCGTCGCCGAGCAGCAGGGCCACCCGGGTACCGGCATCACCGCCTACAACTACGCGCTGCTGCTCTGGCAGATGCCGCAGGCGATCATCACGGTCTCCGTCATGACGGCCGTACTGCCCCGCATCTCCCGCTCCGCCCACGACGGGGACGCCGCCGCGGTCCGCGACGACATCTCCTACGGGCTGCGCACCTCGGCCGTCGCGATCGTGCCCTGCGCCTTCGCGTTCCTCGCGCTCGGCGTCCCCATGGCCACCCTGCTCTACGCCGGGTCGGGTGCCGGCGCCCAGAACATCGGCTACGTCCTGATGGCCTTCGGCCTCGGGCTGATCCCGTACTCCGTCCAGTACGTCGTCCTGCGCGGCTTCTACGCCTACGAGGACACCCGGACGCCCTTCTACAACACCGTCATCGTCGCCGCCGTCAACGCGACGGTCTCGGCCGCCTCCTTCTTCGTGCTCCCGGCCCGCTGGGCGGTCGTCGGCATGGCCGGCGCCTACGGCCTCGGGTACGCCGTCGGCGTCGGTGTCGCCTGGCGCCGCCTGCGCACCCGGCTCGGCGGAGACCTGGACGGCGCGCACGTGATGCGCACCTACGCCCGCCTCACGGGCGCGTGCGTCCCCGCGGCCGCCGTGGGAGGCGCCGCCGCCTACGGTGTCACCCAGTGGCTCGGCAGCGGAGTCACCGGCTCCGCCGCCGCCCTGGTGGCCGGCGGAATCGCCCTCGCGGCCGTGTTCCTCATCGCCGCCAAGCGGATGCGGATCGAAGAGCTCAACGCGATGGTCGGGATGGTCCGCGGACGTTTGGGGCGCTGATGCGCACAACCGTCGGGCCCCATCGCGTGTCGTGCATAGCGTCGGACTGTGGGCACAATTGGCATGGCTTCGCAGACTGGCCTACAGCGCGCAACGGATGGGGAGGCGGGACCGACGGTGGCGGAACGTAGTACGGCTGCCGTCGACGTGGCCGACAACAGCGGCGACGAGCCGCTGGCCGCAGCAGCGGCCAAGGCCACGGCCGACGGGGTGGACACGCAGAACGGACGAACCGCGGACGGACCTGTGCCCGACAAGGACGGCGACCGGAGCCCGGCGGCCCCCGCGACCGCGCCCGAACTCCACAGCGGCCACAAGCTCGCCAGACGCTACCGCCTCGAGGAGTGCGTCACCCGTGTGGACGGCTTCAGCAGCTGGCGTGCGATGGACGAGAAGCTGCGCCGGGCCGTGGGTGTCCACCTGCTGCCCGCCGACCACCCGCGGGCCCGTTCCGTCCTGGCCGCCGCCCGCTCCTCGGCCCTCCTCGGCGACCCCCGCTTCGTCCAGGTCCTCGACGCCGTGGAGGAGAACGACCTCGTCTACGTCGTCCACGAGTGGCTGCCCGACGCCACCGAGCTCACCGCGCTCCTCGCCGCCGGTCCGCTGGAGGCCCACGAGGCCTACCAGCTCGTCAGCCAGGTCTCGCAGGCGATGGCCGCCGCACACCGCGAAGGCCTCGCCCACCTGCGGCTGACGCCCAGCGCCATACTGCGCACCTCCTCGGGCCAGTACCGGATCCGCGGCCTCGCCGTGAACGCCGCCCTGCGCGGCATCACCAGCGATACCCCGCAGCAGGCCGACACCGAGGCCATCGGCGCGCTCCTGTACGCCGCCCTCACCCAGCGCTGGCCGTACGAGAGCGATGCCTACGGCCTCACCGGCCTGCCCAAGGGGGTGGGCCTGATCGCCCCCGACCAAGTGCGCGCCGGGGTGCACCGCGGGCTGGGTGAGCTCGCCATGCGCGCGCTCGCCAACGACGGGGCCACCGCCTCCCGCCAGGAGCCCGCCTGCGCCACCCCGGAGGAGCTGGCCAAGGCCGTCGCCGCGATGCCCCGCATCCGGCCGCCGGAGCCCGCGTTCACGGCGCCCCCGGAGTACCAGCACACCACCTACCAGCAGGGCATCTACGGCCGTCCCACGCCCCCCGGCATGGGTCCCGCCCAGTCGGCCCCGGTCGTCCCCCCGCCGGCCCCGCTGCAGAGCCGCACCGGACGCGCCCTCAAGTGGGGCGTCGCCGCCCTGCTGATCGCCGCCCTCGGCCTGGGCAGCTGGCAGCTCGCGGACACCCTGCTCGACCACGGCAACCAGGGCGACAGCGGCACCAACCAGACGCCGGCCGGCCCCCAGGACGCCCCGAAGAACCCGGCACCGGCCGAACCCCTGAAGATCAAACGGGCCTCCGCCCTCGCGGCCGTGAGCTCGCAGCGCGCCGCAGCGAGCGTCGACGGCAATCCCGACACGGCCTGGTACACCCCCCAGTACTTCAACTACGCGAAGTTCGGAAACCTGCTGGACGACGGCAGCGGCATCATCGTCGACCTCGGCAGCGCCCAGGACGTGACCGGCGTCAACCTCGACCTGTACGCGGCGGGACAGACACTCGAAGTCCGCGCGGCGCCCGCGGAGGCGTCCGCGCCCGACTCCGTCCGCGACTTCGGCCAGGTCATCAGCAAGCTGGACACGGCCGGCCGGAAGTTCGAGACCACGCTCCCCCTCGCGGTCCACACCAGGTACGTCCTCATCCACATCACCGAGCTGCCCTCCGACGGTGAGGGCGGCTACCGGGGCGGGATCAACGAAGTAAAGATCCTCGGCACGCCGTCCTAGGTCCTGTCGTCAAAGTCCCGCCTGGCCCGCGGCGCCCGGCACGGCGGGCCCTCGTCATTCCCCCGACCAGGCCGTAATCTCCCTCCGGGAGGCGAGGTGTGATGCACGACGCGACCACCGGCGACGACAGCGACGCGGAACTGCTGGCCCGGCATGCCGGCGGGGACGCCGAGGCCTTCGGCGAGCTCGTGCGGCGGCACCGCGACCGGCTGTGGGCCGTGGCCCTGCGCACGCTGGGGGACCGCGAGGAGGCGGCCGACGCCGTCCAGGACGCCCTGGTCTCCGCCTATCGGGCGGCCCACACCTTCCGGGGGGAGTCCGCCGTCACCACCTGGCTGCACCGCATCACCGTCAACGCCTGTCTGGACCGCGCCCGCAAGACCGCCTCCCGCCGGACCTCACCCCTCGACGACACGGACCGCCTGGAGCGGCTCCTGGAGCCCCACGAGTCCGCCGAGGCCCCGGCGGAGCGCCAGGACCTGCACCGCGAGCTCCTGGCCGCCCTGCGCACGCTGCCGGCCGAACAGCGGGCCGCGCTCGTCCTCGTCGACATGCAGGGATACCCCGTGGCCGAGGCCGCCCGCATCCTCGACGTCCCCACCGGCACCGTGAAGAGCCGCTGTGCACGCGGCCGGGCCAAACTCGTCCCGCTCCTCACTCATCTGCGCACGAATGCCGGGGATAACACGGTCGCCCAGCGGGGAGGGAACCGGACGCCGGGTCCACCCGTCCCACCCGCGGCAGAACCCAGGCATCCAGACCCAGACGCTGTGAAGGGCGGAGGTGGACGACCGTGAACCGCACGACCGGCACGACCGGCACGATCGGGCACCCGGACGTCTCGGAGATCTCCGACCTGGCCGAAGGCCTGCTCTCCCCCGCCCGTGCCGCCGAGGTGCGCGCCCACCTCGGCGGCTGCGCCCTGTGCGCCGACGTCCGCGCCTCCCTCGACGAGATCCGCGGCCTTCTGGGCACCCTCCCGGGCCCCGCCCGGATGCCCGTGGACATCTCCGGCCGCATCGACGCCGCACTCGCCGCCGAGGCCCTCCTCGACGCCACGCACCCCGCCCGCCCCTCCACGGCCGGCCCCCGGCCCGGTCCGGAGCGCGGTGTTTCACGTGAAACACCCGCCTCCACTCCGGGCGGAGCGGGCGCCGAGCGGCCCTCCGGTCACCCGGCCGGCCCATCCGGGCCCGGCCGCCGTCGCGCCCGACGCCGGATCGCCGTCCTCACGGGCCTGGCCGGAGCCGGCGCCTGTGCCCTCGGGGTCTTCCTGTTCGCCGACTTCTCGGGGCCGCCCGCGCACGACACCACCGCCCGCAGCGATGCCGCGAGCTCCAGCGCGCAGCCGCCGGCCGCGAACGGCGCGTACACCCGGCAGGGCCTCCAGGGCAGCGTCCGGCAGCTCCTGGCCTCCGGGCCGGGCGCGAAGACCGCCCCGGGGGAGCAGAACACCTACGGGCTGGAGAACACCGCTCCGGGCCCCGGGCTCGCTCCCGGCGACGACCGCGCGGCCGCCCGGGTCCCCTCCTGCGTCCAGGACGGCACCGGCCGGACCGAAAGCCCCCTCGCCGCCGAACGCGGCAGCTACCAGGGCGCCGCCGTCTACCTCCTCGTCCTGCCGCATCCGGGCAACGCGACCCGGGTGGACGCCTACGTCGTCGACAGCGCCTGCGCGTCCGCCGCCTCCGGGACCCCCGGAAAGCTCCTGCTCACGAGCACCCACCCGCGGGGCTGACACCCCGGCGCCACCGGGCGAACGGCCGGGGAATGCACGCGCCGTAGGATCGGTTGGGTGGGGTGAGAGTCCGCACCGGCCCCCGGTAGACAGCAGGCAGTCCGCAGAAACGAGGAAGAAACCCGTGAGCGACGTTCGAAACGTGATCATCATCGGCTCCGGGCCGGCCGGTTACACGGCCGCCCTGTACACCGCACGTGCCTCGCTCAAGCCCCTGGTCTTCGAAGGTGCCGTCACCGCCGGCGGCGCCCTGATGAACACCACCGAGGTGGAGAACTTCCCCGGTTTCCAGGACGGCATCATGGGCCCGGACCTCATGGACAACATGCGCGGCCAGGCCGAGCGCTTCGGCGCCGAGCTGGTCCCCGACGACGTGGTGTCCGTGGACCTCACCGGCGAGATCAAGACCGTCACCGACACCGCCGGCACGGTGCACCGCGCCAAGGCCGTGATCGTCACGACCGGCTCCCAGCACCGCAAGCTCGGCCTGCCCAACGAGGACGCCCTCTCCGGCCGCGGCGTCTCCTGGTGTGCCACCTGTGACGGGTTCTTCTTCAAGGACCACGACATCGCCGTCGTCGGCGGGGGTGACACCGCGATCGAGGAAGCGACCTTCCTCTCCCGGTTCGCCAAGTCGGTCACGATCGTCCACCGCCGCGACAGCCTGCGCGCCTCGAAGGCCATGCAGGACCGCGCCTTCGCCGACCCGAAGATCACCTTTGCCTGGGACAGCGAGGTCGCCGAGATCCACGGCGAGCAGAAGCTCTCCGGCCTCACCCTGCGCAACACCAAGACCGGTGAGACCTCCGAGCTGCCCGTGACCGGCCTCTTCATCGCCGTCGGCCACGACCCGCGCACCGAGCTCTTCAAGGACCAGCTGGAGCTCGACGACGAGGGCTACCTCAAGGTCGCCGCCCCGTCCACGCGGACGAACGTCACCGGCGTCTTCGGAGCCGGCGACGTCGTGGACCACACCTACCGTCAGGCCATCACCGCCGCGGGCACCGGATGCTCCGCCGCCCTCGACGCCGAGCGCTTCCTCGCCGTCCTCGCGGATGCCGAGAAGGCCCACGCGACCGTCTGACACTCGCACCCGCCCCCACCCAACACCCCGCAGGAATTAAGGAGGCCGCTGTGGCCGGCACCCTCAAGAACGTGACCGACGCTGACTTCGACGCCGAGGTCCTCAGGAGCGACAAGCCCGTACTGGTGGACTTCTGGGCCGCCTGGTGCGGACCGTGCCGCCAGATCGCGCCGTCCCTCGAGGCCATCGCCGCCGAGTACGGCGACCAGATCGAGATCGTCAAGCTGAACATCGACGAGAACCCGGCCACGGCCGCCAAGTACGGCGTCATGTCCATCCCGACCCTGAACGTCTACCAGGGCGGCGAGGTCGCCAAGACCATCGTCGGCGCCAAGCCGAAGGCGGCCATCCTGCGCGACCTGGCCGACTTCGTCCAGGCCAAGGCCGTCTGAGCCGAGGTCAGGGCCGTCTGACGGCCATGGTGTTCCACGTGAAACGGGGCCGCCCTCCGGGCGGCCCCGTTCTGCGCGTCCGGATCACAGCGGGCGCAGGGCCGGCTCCTTGCGCGCCCCGCCCAGCAGCCGGTCCAAGGCGAGCTCCACGTCCTCCTTCCACGACAACGCGGAGCGCAGCGCCAGCCGCAGCCGTGGATGCACCGGGTGCGGCCGTACCGTCTTGAATCCCACCGCAAGGAGATGGTCGGCCGGGAGCAGACAGGCCGGACCGTCCCACCGGGCGTCTCCGAACGCCTCGATCGCCCGGAATCCCCGCCGCAGCAGGTCTTTCACCACCGTCTGGACCACGACCCGGCCGAGACCCTGGCCCTGGTACTCCGGCAGGATCAATGCCGTGATGAGCTGCACCGCATCCGGGGAGACCGGACTGGTCGGGAACGCGGTGGCCCGCGGCACGTACGCCGGCGGCGCGTACAGCACGAACCCGACCGGCACCTCGTCCACGTAGACCACGCGGCCGCACGATCCCCACTCCAGGAGGACGGCCGAGATCCACGCCTCCTTCTCCTGCTGGGGAGTTCCCGCCTTCACCGCGGCCGCCCCGCTGACCGGGTCCAGCTCCCAGAACACGCAGGACCGGCACCGCAGGGGCAGGTCCGCGAGGTTGTCCAGCGTGAGCGGTACCAGCCGACGACCCATGACCGCATCGTATCGAGTGGCCGTTCCTTCCACGACAGCGCAGCGCCCGCGCCGGGCACGGCGAAGGGGCGGACCGCGCCCGTTCACACCGGCACGCTCCGCCCCTCGCGGCCGGGGTCACTCCCCGGCGGAACCCTGCTCCAGCACCCGGCCCTCGCCCGGCGCCAGTGTTCCCAGAATCCGCTCCAGATCCTCCATCGAGGCGAACTCGACGGTGATCTTTCCCTTCCTCTGGCCCAGATCCACCTTCACCCTGGTCTCGAAGCGGTCCGAGAGGCGCGTCGCCAACTGGCTCAGTGCCGGAGCGACCCGCCCGCCGGCCCGCGGCCCCTTCGGCTTCACCGGGCTGGAGGGATCTGAGGCCATCAGCGTCACGATCTCCTCCACCGCCCGCACCGAGAGGCCCTCGGCCACGATCCGGTGGGCCAGCCGGTCCTGCTGCTCGGAATCGTCCACCGACAGCAGGGCACGTGCGTGTCCCGCCGACAGCACCCCCGCGGCCACCCGGCGCTGGACCGACGGCGACAGCTTCAGCAGTCGCAGCGTGTTGGACACCTGCGGGCGCGAACGCCCGATCCGGTCCGCCAGCTGGTCGTGCGTGCAGTGGAAGTCCTGGAGCAGCTGGTCGTACGCGGCCGCCTCCTCCAGCGGATTCAGCTGCGCCCGGTGCAGGTTCTCCAGCAGGGCGTCCAGCAGCAGCTTCTCGTCGTCCGTCGCCCGGATGATCGCCGGGATGGTCTCCAGACCGGCCTCGCGGCACGCCCTCCAGCGGCGCTCGCCCATGATCAGCTCGTAGCGCCCGGAGGCCGCCGGCCGCACGACCACCGGCTGGAGCAGACCCACCTCCTGGATGGAGGTCACGAGCTCGGCGAGGGCGTCCTCGTCGAACACCTCGCGGGGCTGCCGGGGGTTGGGCGTGATCGCGTCCATCGGAAGCTCCGCGAACGTCGCCCCCGCCACCGCACCGGCCTCCGGAGTGGCCTGCTCCGGCAGCCGCACCACTGCGTCCGCCCCCGATGTTTCACGTGAAACATCCGCCTGGACGAGCGAAGCCAGCTTCGCCGCCGCGATTCCGCGCTCCGACGTCAGCACCGGTACCGCCGACGGTGATGCGGACGGCGAGGCCGAACCGCTGATCACCGGCGGCGTCTTCTCCTGCGGCGCCGCGGGGATCAGCGCACCGAGACCCCGCCCCAGACCCCTACGTCGCTCACTCACTGGATCCCCTCCGCCACACTCTGCGTGCTGTTCATGCCCGCGCCCGGGTGGGCGTGCTGGGCTTCGTACTGCATTCCGACCCCGCGGTAGGCCATCTCGCGCGCCGCCTCCAGGTAGGAGAGCGCGCCGCTGGAACCAGGGTCGTAGGTGAGAACCGTCTGCCCGTAGCTCGGCGCCTCGGAGATGCGCACCGACCGCGGGATGCTCGTGCGCAGCACCTCCTTGCCGAAGTGGGTGCGCACCTCCTCCGCCACCTGCGACGCCAGCCGGGTCCGGCCGTCGTACATCGTCAGCAGGATCGTCGATACGTGCAGCGCGGGATTCAGGTGGGCCCGCACCAGGTCGACGTTGCGCAGCAGCTGTCCCAGTCCCTCCAGCGCGTAGTACTCGCACTGGATCGGGATCAGCACCTCCGCACCCGCCACCATGGCGTTCACCGTCAGCAGCCCCAGTGAAGGCGGGCAGTCGATCAGGATGTAGTCGAGCGGCTGCTCGTACGCCTGGATCGCCCGCTGGAGGCGGCTCTCCCGCGCCACGAGCGACACCAGCTCGATCTCGGCGCCGGCCAGGTCGATGGTGGCGGGAGCACAGAACAGGCCCTCCACGTCCGTCACCGGCTGGACCACCTCCAGCAGCGGCCGGCTGTCGACGAGCACGTCGTAGATCGACGGCACATCGGCGTGGTGGTCGATGCCCAGCGCGGTGGACGCATTGCCCTGCGGGTCGAGGTCGACCACCAGGACACGCGCCCCGTGCAGCGCCAGCGAGGCCGCCAGGTTCACGGTCGTGGTGGTCTTGCCCACGCCGCCCTTCTGGTTGGCGACCACGATGACCCGGGTCTGCTCCGGCCGGGGGAGCCGGTCACCGGTGCGCCCCAGCGCCTCGACCGCCTGCTGGGCGGCCCGGCCGATGGGGGTGTCGTTGTCTACAAGGGGCGGAGGCGATGTTTCACGTGAAACATCCCCGCTCGCCGATTCAGAGCGGGGACCGGGGACCGGGTCGGCCATCGGCCCCGCGAGGTTGGCGTCGGACCGCACGGTGGCACTCTCCTCGACATCGGACTCGCGATGGACAGAGCCTGCCATGTCACCCGGGTCGCGAACCAGCGGGGCCCGTACTCCTGTGGATGAATCCACCGTTGTGGACAACTCCGTCCCCCTCTCGTCCTTGCGGTGGCGGGAGGACGTGGCCGAGCGACCGCGGCTGATGATTCCGTGCAGCAGTGAGGGACGTTTCACGTGAAACACGATGCCCGGACCATGTCTCCCGGCCCCTGCGACACTCCGAAATCCAGCCCTATGCCAACACGGACGAAACACCTCTGCGGATCTTCCGAACCGTCTCCGTCAGCGGCGGCGGCGGACCCGTCCCACCCGGGCAGCCTTGGCACGCTTGGCCGCGAACCTCACCCCACCGGGGCTTTCGCCGACCTCCACCCGCACCACCGTCGACAGCGGATCCACGACGCCCTCACCCACCTGGAGCACCGACGTCTTCACCACACCGAGCTTCGTCAGCGCGGTCTTCGCCGCCACCAGCTCCTCCTCGGCCGTGTCGCCCTTGAGCGCCAGCATCTCCCCGTACGGACGCAGCAGGGGCACGCCCCAGCCGGCCAGCCGGTCCAGCGGAGCAACCGCCCGCGCCGTCACCACGTGCACGGGCTGGAACTTGCCCAGGACCTCCTCGGCCCGCCCCCGCACCACCGTCACGTGGTCCAGGCCGAGCAGCTCCACGGCCTCCTGGAGGAAGTTCGTCCTGCGCAGCAGCGGCTCCAGCAGCGTGATCTTGAGATCGCGGCGCACCAGGGCCAGCGGGATGCCGGGCAGACCCGCGCCCGAGCCCACATCACACACGGTGACGTTCTGGGGCACCACTTCCGACAGCACGGCGCAGTTCAGCAGGTGCCGCTCCCACAGCCGCGGTACCTCGCGCGGCCCGATCAGGCCCCGCTTGACTCCCGCATCGGCCAGCAGCTCCGCGTACCGCACAGCTTCCGGGAAAAACTCACCGAACACCGCGCGCGCCTCTTCGGGCGCCGGGGGAAGCTCAGCTGCCTCCGTCACGGGGACCGTCCTTCCTTACCGCATGGTTCTTGGGAACCACGTCTTCACGATGGGGCGTCGTTCACATGCCAGGCTGACAAACATCGGCCCCGCCTGCGACACAGACGGGGCCGAGCACGCGTACTGCGGTCAGGCGGGGAGCACGACGACGAAGCGCTGCGGCTCCTCGCCCTCGGACTCGCTGCGCAGACCCGCGGCCGCCACCGCGTCGTGGACGACCTTCCGCTCGAACGGGGTCATCGGAGCCAGCTTCAGGGGCTCGCCGGACGCCTTCACGTCCGAGGCCGCCTGGGCGCCAAGGACCGCCAGCTCCTCGCGCTTCTTCGCCCGGAACCCGGCGATGTCCAGCATCAGCCGGCTGCGGTCCCCGGTCTCGCGGAGCACGGCGAGACGGGTCAGCTCCTGCAGGGCCTCCAGGACCTCACCGTCGCGCCCCACGAGCTTGCTCAGGTCACGGCCGGCCAAGTCGCTGACGATCGACACCGCGGCCCGGTCGGCCTCGACGTCCATGTCGATGTCGCCGTCCAGGTCGGCGATGTCCAGCAGACCTTCGAGGTAGTCGGCCGCGATCTCGCCCTCCTGCTCCAGGCGGGTCAGGGTGTCGCCACCCTCAGCGGCGGCGGTGGTGGTGCCTTCCGTCACGGGAGGGGCTCCTTCTTACTTCTTGGATGAGGGCTTGCTGGGCGTCTGGCGCTGCGACTTCGACTGCCGCTTCGGCTGCTGCCGCTTCGCGGCACCACCGCTCGCCGCATCCGACTCCGCCGTGGCTTCGGAACTCTTGATCACGGAGCCGTCCGCCTGGGCCGCCAAGCCCTGCTTCGTCAAAGCCGTGATGAACTTGCGCTCGTTGTCGTTGCGGTCCGGGCCCTTGGCCACGATCGCCGCGACGACCTTCTTCTTGCCCCGGCCCCTGACGTCTCCGTGCGAGCTGATGTGCTTCAGCAGGCGCGTCAGGTACTGGTCCTGCGCCTTGCTGCCCGGCGTCGGGTTCTGGTTGATCACGTACATCTGCTGACCCATGGTCCAGACGTTCGTGGTCAGCCAGTAGACGAGGACACCGACGGGGAAGTTGATGCCCATCACCGCGAAGATCAGCGGGAAGATGTACATCAGCATCTTCTGCTGCTGCATGAACGGCGTCTTGACCGACAGGTCGACGTTCTTCTGCATCAACTGGCGCTGCGTGTAGAACTGCGACAGCGACATCAGGATGATCATGATGGCGGTGACGATGCGCACGTCGGTGATCGAGGCGTCCAGCGCCGCGACCTTCTCCGCACTGTCCGTGAACTTGGCCGCGAGCGGGGCTCCGAAGATGTGCGCCTGGCGGGCGCTCTCCAGCAGCGGCTGGTCGATGACACCGACGGTCTTACCGCTGGCGATGCTCGACAGCACGTGGTAGAGCGCGAAGAAGAACGGGGACTGCGCCAGGATGGGAAGGCACGAGGAGAGCGGGTTGGTACCCGTCTCCTTGTACAGCTTCATCATCTCTTCGGACTGGCGCTGCTTGTCGTTCTTGTAGCGCTCCTGGATCGCCTTCATCTTCGGCTGGAGCGCCTGCATGCCACGCGTCGACTTGATCTGCTTCACGAAGAGCGGGATCAGGCAGATACGGATCAAGATCACCAAGGACACGATGGACAGGCCCCAGGCCCACCCACTGTCCGCACCGAAGGCCGCGCCGTAGATGCTGTGGAATTGGACGATGATCCACGAGACGGGTGTGGTGATAAAGCTGAACAGACCGGCAATCGTGTCCACTAATCAGGCTCCTTGAGCATTGCGAGATCTACGCAACGCACTGCGCAGCTGCTCGTGCCAACGCGGGCGTTTACGGGGTGGGACGTGATCCACACCGCCCGGGGACCACGGATTGCACCGCAGGATCCGCCAGGCGGTCAGGACCGTCCCCTTCACCGCACCATGCCGGTCGATGGCCGCGTACCCGTAGTGCGAGCACGACGGGTAGTAACGGCACACCGGGCCGAGCAGCGGACTGATGGTCCACTGGTACAGCTTGATCAAAGCGAGCAGCGGGTACTTCATCGAGCCACGCCTCCCAGGAGCCGCGTCAGAGCGGCATCCAGGTCCCGGGCCAGTTCCTCGGGGCCGGCGTCACCCGCTCCGGGCAACGCACGTACCACCACCAGGCTACCGGGGGGCAGCTGGGTGAGCCGGTCCCGGATGAGATGGCGCAGACGGCGCTTCACCTTGTTGCGGACGACGGCGATGCCGACGGCCTTGCTGACGACGAAACCCGCACGCGTCGAGGGATCGATCTCCCCCGGCTCGTGCGGGTCCGTTGCACCGCTTGTACGTAGGTGAACGACGAGGAGCGGGCGACCGGCCCGGCGCCCTCGGCGTACCGCGCTCGCGAAGTCCTCGCGCCGCCTCAGCCGATTTTCGGGAGACAGCACGACGTCACGACCTGCGTTGTTGGTTACGCGGAAAGGGCTGCGCGGCCCTTGCCACGGCGGTTCGCCAGGATCGCGCGACCGGCACGGGTACGCATCCGGAGACGGAAGCCGTGGGTCTTGGCACGACGGCGGTTGTTCGGCTGGAAGGTGCGCTTGCTCACTCGGGGGCTCCAGAGAATGAATCGTTGTGGCGGGACATCGCCTGGCTGTCACCGTGCGCCCACGAGGAAACTCGCGTGTACGCCCGAGTGGCACCGCTACATGACCACGATCAGTGATCTTCGCCCATCGGTAGGCAGGCGGCAGCAGCCATCGACAACTCGACCTCGTTACGGTACGCGCGGCTACGCCATCCGGTCAAACCGAGCCGACGGTGCCCCACACTGTGCACAGGCTGTGGACAACGACTTGAACCGTACCCGTCGCCCTGACTACCGTTGTCCGACCCCGGATTTTTTGTCCCGACCGTCCCAAAGAACCACACATTCGTGGGACCCCCTGTGAGAGAGCGTGCTCTGTGGCTGACGTACCTGCCGATCTTGCCGCAGTGTGGCCAAGGGTGCTCGAAAAGCTCCTCGGGGAGGGACAGCCGGGCATCGAGCCCAAGGACAAGCAGTGGGTGGAGCGCTGCCAGCCCCTCGCGCTCGTCGCCGACACCGCGCTGCTGGCCGTCCCCAACGAGTGGGGGAAGCGGGTCCTCGAGGGCCGGCTCGCCCCGCTGATCAGTGATGCGCTCAGCCGGGAGTGCGGCCGCCCCATCCGGATCGCCATCACCGTGGACGACTCCGCCGGCGAGCCCTCGCACCCGGCCCCGCCCGCCCAGCAGCGCGACGCGTACGAGCCCTACGGCGGCCAGCGCCCCGGCGGCGGCCCCTCCGACGACCAGCTCCCCACGGCCCGCCCCGCCTACCCGGACTACCAGCAGCCGCGCCCCGAGCCCGGCTCCTGGCCCCGGGGCGGCCAGCAGGACGACTACGGCTGGCAGCAGCCCCGCCTCGGGGGCTTTCCCGAGCGCGACCCGTACGCCTCCCCGCAGCCGGGCTACCTCCAGCAGCCGGAGCCGTCCGGGTACGACCAGGGCTCCTACGAGCAGCAGAAGTACGAGCAGTCCCCGTACGAGTCCCAGCAGCCTCACCAGTCCCGTCAGTACGAGCAGCAGAAGTACGAGCAGCCCCAGCAGCGCCAGGCCCCGGGCCGGCCCGCGGCGCCGCCGTCCGGCGGCTCGTCCTCGGGCCCGCCGGAGCCGACCGCCCGGCTGAACCCCAAGTACCTCTTCGACACCTTCGTCATCGGCGCCTCCAACCGCTTCGCCCACGCCGCCGCGGTCGCCGTCGCCGAGGCCCCCGCCAAGGCGTACAACCCGCTCTTCATCTACGGGGAGTCCGGCCTCGGCAAGACGCACCTGCTGCACGCCATCGGGCACTACGCCCGGAGCCTGTACCCCGGCACCCGCGTGCGGTACGTGAGCTCCGAGGAGTTCACCAACGAGTTCATCAACTCCATCCGCGACGGCAAGGGCGACGCCTTCCGCAAGCGCTACCGCGAGATGGACATCCTGCTGGTCGACGACATCCAGTTCCTCGCGAGCAAGGAGTCGACGCAGGAGGAGTTCTTCCACACCTTCAACACGCTCCACAACGCCAACAAGCAGATCGTCCTCTCCTCGGACCGGCCGCCCAAGCAGCTGGTCACCCTGGAGGACCGGCTGCGCAACCGCTTCGAGTGGGGCCTGATCACCGACGTCCAGCCCCCGGAGCTGGAGACCCGGATCGCGATCCTGCGCAAGAAGGCCGTCCAGGAGCAGCTGAACGCCCCGCCGGAGGTACTGGAGTTCATCGCCTCCCGCATCTCGCGCAACATCCGCGAGCTGGAGGGGGCGCTGATCCGGGTGACGGCCTTCGCGAGCCTGAACCGGCAGCCGGTCGACCTGGGCCTCACCGAGGACGTCCTCAAGAACCTCATCCCCGGCGGCGAGGACAGCGCTCCCGAGATCACGGCCTCCGACATCATGGCGGCCACCGCGGACTACTTCGGCCTGACCGTCGACGACCTCTGCGGGTCCTCCCGCAGCCGGGTCCTGGTCACCGCCCGGCAGATCGCCATGTACCTGTGCCGGGAGCTGACCGACCTGTCGCTGCCCAAGATCGGGGCCCAGTTCGGCGGCCGGGACCACACCACCGTCATGCACGCGGACCGCAAGATCCGCGCCCTGATGGCCGAACGGCGCTCCATCTACAACCAGGTCACGGAGCTCACCAACCGCATCAAGAACGCCTGAGCCGGCCCGTCAGGGGCCGCTTCAGGACCCCTTCACACGCACGCAGAGGGCGCTCCCGGTCCACAACGGGGGCGCCCTTCTTCGGTCGCACGCCCCTGACCTGTTCGAATACGCCCCCCGCGGAGCAAGTCATCCACAGATTCCCGGACTTTCTTCCGTCCACAGCCTGGGGACGCGTTCCTTCACCCACAATCTGTCCACAGGGGTGCCGGGTGAGGGTCCATCAGGGCAGGTCAGCCCCCTGTGGAATTGTGCGCAACCCCTGTCCACAGGCTGTGGACAGATATTTCGTCCACAGGGCTGTGCACGCCTCTGTCCACCGGCAGCCCACAGGTTCGCACCCCCTGTGCACAGGTTCCGAGGACTTCTCCACACCGTTGTCCACTGTTCGGCAACGCGCCACCCCCCGTCACCGCCGCGAGTGAAAGCGGTCACACGGAAGTAGACGTTTGGGTTGTGGAGTACCGGGGGAAAGCTGGGGACACACCTGTGGAGTAGTCGGGGTCTCCTGGGGACGGGCTGTGCAGAACTTTTCGTTCTCCACAGCGACACCGTGTTGTCCACCGGTGCCGCCCACAGGCGCGGTGGATAAAAAACGCGGGCTGACCTGCCCATACGGTGTTATCCACTGTATCCACAGGCCCTACTACTACCCCCATAGAGAGTTAGCTCGGATTCGGTTTTCAAGCAGGTCCTGTGCACAACTCGGTGGGCGGCCTCTCCGCCGCCTCGCTCCCGACTTGACCGCCGACCGCAGCGACTGTCGGCGCCGTACGTCAGACTGGTCCCCGGCATCGGTCGAGGCATCGACGAGCCGACGACGAAGGCCGGCAGACGAGCGAGCAACAGCAGGAGGCGGTTCCGGTGAAGATCCGGGTGGAGCGCGACGTACTCGCGGAGGCGGTGGCTTGGGCGGCCCGCAGCCTCCCGGCCCGGCCGCCGGTGCCCGTCCTCGCGGGCCTGCTGCTGAAGGCCGAGGAGGGCAAGCTGAGCCTCTCCGGCTTCGACTACGAGGTCTCGGCCCGGGTCTCCGTCGAGGCCGACGTCGAGGAGGACGGCACCGTCCTGGTCTCCGGCCGGCTGCTCGCCGACATCTGCCGCGCCCTGCCCAACCGCCCGGTGGAGATTTCCACAGACGGTGTACGGGCGACCGTGGTCTGCGGCTCCTCGCGGTTCACACTCCACACCCTGCCTGTGGAGGAGTACCCGGCGCTGCCGCAGATGCCGACCGCGACCGGCACCGTGCCCGGTGAGGTCTTCGCCTCCGCCGCCGCCCAGGTCGCCATCGCCGCTGGCCGCGACGACACGCTGCCCGTGCTGACCGGTGTCCGCATCGAGATCGAGGGCGACCGCGTCACCCTCGCTTCCACCGACCGCTACCGCTTCGCCGTCCGCGAGTTCCTGTGGAAGCCCGAGGACCCCGCGGCCTCCGCCGTGGCCCTGGTGCCCGCGAAGACCCTGCTGGACACCGCCAAGTCCCTGACCAGCGGTGACACCGTCACCCTGGCCCTGTCCGGCTCCGGCCAGGGTGAGGGCCTGATCGGTTTCGAGGGCGCCGGCCGCCGCACCACCACCCGCCTCCTGGAAGGCGACCTGCCCAAGTACCGCACGCTCTTCCCGACCGAGTTCAACTCCGTCGCGGTGATCGAGACCGCCCCGTTCGTCGAGGCCGTCAAGCGCGTGGCCCTGGTCGCCGAGCGCAACACCCCGGTCCGGCTGAGCTTCGAGCAGGGCGTGCTGATCCTGGAGGCCGGCTCCAGCGACGACGCACAGGCTGTGGAGCGCGTCGACGCCACGCTGGAGGGCGACGACATCTCGATCGCCTTCAACCCGACCTTCCTGCTGGACGGGCTGAGCGCGATCGACTCGCCCGCCGCCCAGCTCAGCTTCACCACGTCGACCAAGCCGGCGCTGCTCAGCGGCCGTCCCGCGGTGGACGCCGAAGCGGACGAGGCCTACAAGTACCTGATCATGCCCGTCCGCCTCTCCGGCTGACCCCTCGCAGCTCAGGCCCGGTTTCGCGGTTCGCGGAGCCGGGCCCGTCCGCGTCGGGCGCCCCACGCGCCCCGTGGAGCCGGGCCGCGGCTCCCGGCGTAGGCTCGGGGGCCTGGGGTGTCTCGGGGAAGCAGGAGACCCCCGGCACAGACGGCCACAACGCTTAAGGAACCACCTGATGGAGCTTGGTCTCGTCGGTCTCGGCAAGATGGGCGGCAACATGCGCGAGCGCATTCGCCGCGCAGGCCACACCGTCATCGGATACGACCGCAACCCGGACCTCGCCGACGTCCACAGCCTGCGGGAACTCGTGGACAGCCTGCAGGCCCCCCGCGTGGTGTGGGTGATGGTCCCGGCGGGCGCGGCGACCCAGTCCACCGTCGACGAGCTCGCGGAGCTCCTCGCGCCGGGCGACGTCGTCGTCGACGGCGGCAACTCGCGCTGGACCGACGACGAGAAGCACGCGGGCGAGCTCGCCGCCAAGGGCATCGGCTTCGTCGACTGCGGCGTCTCCGGCGGCGTCTGGGGCCTGGAGAACGGCTACGCCCTCATGTACGGCGGCGCGGCGGACGACGTGGCCCGCGTCCAGCCGGTCTTCGACGCCCTCAAGCCCGAGGGCGACTTCGGCGCCGTGCACGCCGGCAAGGTCGGCGCCGGGCACTTCGCGAAGATGGTCCACAACGGCATCGAGTACGCCATGATGCAGGCCTACGCCGAGGGCTGGGAGCTGCTGGAGAAGGTGGACTCGGTGACCGACGTCCGCGAGGTCTTCCGCTCCTGGCAGGAGGGGACGGTCATCCGCTCCTGGCTGCTGGACCTGGCCGTGAACGCCCTCGACGAGGACGAGCACCTGGAGCGGCTGCGGGGCTTCGCGCAGGACTCGGGCGAGGGCCGCTGGACGGTGGAGGCCGCGATCGACAACGCCGTGCCGCTGCCGGCGATCACCGCTTCCCTCTTTGCGCGGTTCGCGTCGCGCCAGGACGACTCCCCGCAGATGAAGATGATCGCGGCCCTGCGCAACCAGTTCGGCGGCCACGCGGTCGAGAAGAAGTAGCCCCGCAGCACCACAGCACCACAGAGCAGCAGGAAGCCGGGGGAGGTCGGCGCCGTATGCATGTCTCGCATCTCTCGCTGGCCGACTTCCGCTCGTACGCCCGGGCCGAGGTGCCCCTCGACCCGGGCGTCACCGCCTTCGTGGGCCCCAACGGTCAGGGCAAGACCAATCTCGTCGAGGCGATCGGCTACCTGTCGACGCTCGGCAGCCACCGGGTCTCCTCCGACGCCCCGCTCGTCCGCATGGGCGCGGACCGGGCGATCATCCGCGCGGCCCTCACCCAGGGCGAGCGGCAGCAGCTGGTGGAGCTGGAACTGAACCCCGGGCGGGCCAACCGGGCCCGGATCAACCGCTCCTCGCAGGTCCGGCCGCGGGACGTGCTGGGGATCGTACGGACGGTGCTGTTCGCGCCGGAGGACCTGGCCCTGGTGAAGGGCGACCCGGGCGAGCGGCGCCGCTTCCTGGACGAGCTGGTCACGGCGCGCTCGCCCCGGATGGCGGCCGTCCGCTCCGACTACGAACGGGTGCTCAAGCAGCGGAACACCCTGCTCAAGTCGGCGGCCATGGCCCGCCGGCACGGCGGCCGCTCCATGGACCTGTCCACCCTCGACGTGTGGGACCAGCACCTGGCGCGCGCGGGCGCGGAGCTGCTGGCGCAGCGCCTGGACCTGATCGCGACGCTGCTGCCGCTGGCCGACAAGGCGTACGAGCAGCTCGCGCCCGGCGGCGGCCCGCTCGGCCTGGCGTACAGGTCCTCGGCGGGCGAGCCGGTGGACAGCGGCGCCGCGCGCACCCGCGAGGCGCTGTACGAGGTGCTCCTCGCGGCCCTGGCCGAGGTGCGCAAGCAGGAGATCGAGCGCGGGGTGACGCTGGTCGGCCCGCACCGCGACGACGTGCTGCTGCGCCTGGGCGAGCTCCCGGCGAAGGGCTACGCGAGCCACGGGGAGTCGTGGTCGTACGCGCTGGCCCTGCGGCTGGCCTCCTACGAGCTGTTGCGCTCCGAGGGGGCCGAGCCGGTGCTCATCCTCGACGACGTCTTCGCGGAGCTGGACACCCGGCGCCGGGAGCGGCTGGCGGAGCTGGTGGCCCCGGGTGAGCAGGTACTGGTGACGGCGGCTGTGGACGATGACGTTCCGGGCGTGCTGGTGGGAGCGCGGTTCGGAGTGTCCGGCGGTGAGGTGACCCGGTTGTGAACGATCAGGTGAAGGGCCCCGGTCCCGGAGAGGGCCGGGAGCCGCGCAGGCCCGCGGAGTCCTCCGGTGTGGACCTGGCCCGCCAGGCGCTGGCGGCGGCGCGGGAGCAGGCGCGGGCCCGGGGCAACGCGGCGGGCGGCGGCCGCAGGCGGCAGCAGCAGCCGGGGCTGCGCTCGGGCGCCCGGGCGGACGGGCGGGACCCGATGCCGTTGATGGCGGCGCTGGACCGGCTGCGGACGGAGCGCGGCTGGGAGATGCCGATGGCGGTCGCGGGCGTGATGGAGCGCTGGCCGGAGATCGTCGGGCCGGAGATCGCGGCGCACTGTGAACCGGAGCGGTACGAGGACCGTGAACTGGTCGTGCGGTGCGACTCCTCGGCGTGGGCGGCGCAGCTGAAGCTGCTGGCCCCGCAGCTGGTCGCGCGGTTGAACGCGGACCTCGGGCAGGGCACGGTACGGATGATCAAGGTGCAGGGCCCGGGCGGGCGGCCGAAGCGGTACGGGGCGTGGCGCGCGCCGGGCAGTACGGGGCCGGGAGACACGTACGGCTGATCCGGGGCCGGTGGGGGCGGGCTGCCGGTCGGCGGGCGCCGTGCGGGCAGCCCGGCCGAGCCGGCACCCGGGCTCCGCCCCGGACCCCGCGCCCCGCACGCCGGCGGGACTGGAGCCGCCCGTGCCCCGCCGGGCCCCGGAGGCGGGCGGGGCCGGAGTCGCCCGGGGTCCGGCCGGGGCGGAGTCGCGGTGGCCGTGGGTGGTGTCCCTCACGGTAGCGGGAGGTTGACAGGCCGAAGCGCTGGGTGCCCGCGTGAGCCTCTTTGGGCCCCTCTCCGGATATGGGGAGTCGGAGAGAGGAGGTTCAGGGCGGCACATGCGGACTCAGGTACCGGCAAACCCCCATTCATGTCGGCGGTACCGGTAGACTGAAGCGAATCCCGCCCGTTTGCGGGATCTGCTTTACCCACGCTGACAACGCAGATTCGACGCAGCCGCTCCCGCTTGCATGCCTGCTGGCCCGGAGTACGGCCTGTGCTGTGCCAGAAAGGGCGCTTCGTGGCCGATTCCGGCAACCCCAACGACAAGAACGAGTCCACAGTCGGCGGCGCGGCCGACGAGGCAGGTGCGTCTTCGTATACCGGCAGCAACATCCAGGTCCTGGAGGGCCTGGACGCGGTCCGCAAGCGGCCCGGCATGTACATCGGATCGACGGGTGAGCGCGGCCTGCACCACCTCGTCTACGAGGTCGTCGACAACTCCGTCGACGAGGCGCTGGCCGGCCACGCGGACACCATCGACGTGACGATCCTCGCCGACGGCGGGGTCAAGGTCGTCGACAACGGCCGGGGCATCCCGGTCGACATCGTCCCGTCCGAGGGCAAGCCGGCCGTCGAGGTCGTGCTGACCGTCCTGCACGCGGGCGGAAAGTTCGGCGGCGGCGGCTACGCCGTCTCCGGCGGCCTGCACGGCGTGGGCGTCTCCGTGGTGAACGCCCTGTCGACGAGGGTCGGGGTCGAGGTCCGGCGTGACGGCTTCCGCTGGACCCAGGAGTACAAGCTCGGCGCCCCGACGGCGGCCCTCGCCAAGAACGAGGAGACGGCCGAGACCGGCACCTCGGTCACGTTCTGGGCCGACCCGGACATCTTCGAGACGACCGAGTACTCCTTCGAGACGCTGTCGCGCCGCTTCCAGGAGATGGCCTTCCTCAACAAGGGCCTGACCCTGACGCTGACGGACGAGCGCGAGTCGGCGAAGGCCACCGTCGGCGCCGACGACCCGGACGCCGACGCGGCCGAGCCCCCCGCGCGCACGGTGAAGTACCACTACGAGGGCGGCATCGTCGACTTCGTGAAGTACCTGAACTCGCGCAAGGGCGAGCTCATCCACCCGACCGTCATCGACGTCGAGGCCGAGGACAAGGAGCGCATGCTCTCGGTCCAGATCGCGATGCAGTGGAACTCGCAGTACACGGAGGGGGTCTACTCCTTCGCGAACACGATCCACACGCACGAGGGCGGTACCCACGAGGAGGGCTTCCGCGCGGCGATGACCGGTCTGGTCAACCGCTACGCGCGCGAGAAGAAGTTCCTGCGGGAGAAGGACGACAACCTCGCCGGCGAGGACATCCGCGAGGGTCTGACGGCGATCATCTCGGTGAAGCTCGGCGAGCCGCAGTTCGAGGGCCAGACGAAGACCAAGCTGGGCAACACGGAGGCCAAGACCTTCGTGCAGAAGGTCGTGCACGAGCACCTGAACGACTGGTTCGACCGCAACCCGAACGAGGCCGCGGACATCATCCGCAAGTCGATCCAGGCGGCCACGGCGCGCGTCGCGGCCCGCAAGGCCCGCGACCTCACGCGCCGCAAGGGCCTGCTGGAGAGCGCCTCGCTGCCGGGCAAGCTGTCCGACTGCCAGTCGAACGACCCGACCAAGTGCGAGATCTTCATCGTCGAGGGCGACTCGGCCGGCGGCTCCGCGAAGTCCGGCCGCAACCCGATGTACCAGGCCATCCTGCCCATCCGCGGCAAGATCCTGAACGTCGAGAAGGCCCGCATCGACAAGATCCTCCAGAACACCGAGGTCCAGGCGCTGATCAGCGCCTTCGGCACGGGCGTGCACGAGGACTTCGACATCGAGAAGCTCCGCTATCACAAGATCATCCTGATGGCGGACGCCGACGTCGACGGCCAGCACATCAACACCCTGCTGCTGACCTTCCTGTTCCGCTTCATGCGGCCGCTGGTCGAGGCCGGGCACGTGTACCTGTCGCGCCCCCCGCTCTACAAGATCAAGTGGGGCCGCGACGACTTCGAGTACGCCTACTCCGACCGTGAGCGCGACGCCCTGGTGGAGCTCGGCAAGCAGAACGGCAAGCGGATCAAGGAAGACTCGATCCAGCGCTTCAAGGGTCTGGGCGAGATGAACGCCGAGGAACTGCGCATCACCACCATGGACGTGGACCACCGCGTGCTCGGCCAGGTCACCCTGGACGACGCGGCGCAGGCCGACGACCTGTTCTCGGTGCTGATGGGTGAGGACGTCGAGGCCCGGCGCTCCTTCATCCAGCGCAACGCCAAGGACGTCCGCTTCCTCGACATCTGAGTCGGCTCAGCTGACTGCTTGAAAGGACTTCTGACCAGCAATGGCCGACGAAACCACTCCCACCGCCGAGAATTCCGCGGAGGAGCAGCCGGTGATGCGGATCGAGCCCGTCGGGCTCGAGACGGAGATGCAGCGCTCCTACCTCGACTACGCGATGTCCGTCATCGTCTCGCGCGCCCTGCCCGACGTGCGGGACGGCCTCAAGCCGGTCCACCGCCGGGTGCTGTACGCGATGTACGACGGCGGGTACCGGCCCGAGAAGGGCTTCTACAAGTGTGCCCGCGTCGTCGGCGACGTCATGGGCACCTACCACCCGCACGGCGACTCCTCGATCTACGACGCCCTGGTCCGCCTGGCCCAGCCGTGGTCGCTGCGCATGCCGCTGGTGGACAGCAACGGCAACTTCGGCTCCCCGGGCAACGACCCGGCCGCCGCGATGCGCTACACCGAGTGCAAGCTGATGCCGCTGGCCATGGAGATGCTCCGGGACATCGACGAGGAGACCGTCGACTTCACGGACAACTACGACGGCCGCAACCAGGAGCCGACGGTCCTGCCGGCGCGCTTCCCGAACCTGCTGGTCAACGGCAGCGCCGGCATCGCGGTCGGCATGGCCACCAACATCCCGCCGCACAACCTCCGCGAGGTCGCGGCCGGCGCCCAGTGGGCGCTGGAGCACCCGCAGGCCTCGCACGAGGAGCTCCAGGACGCGCTCATCGAGCGGATCAAGGGCCCCGACTTCCCCTCGGGCGCCCTCGTCGTGGGCCGCAAGGGCATCGAGGAGGCGTACCGGACCGGGCGCGGCTCCATCACGATGCGCGCGGTGGTGGAGGTCGAGGAGATCCAGAACCGCCAGTGCCTGGTGGTCACGGAGCTCCCGTACCAGACCAACCCCGACAACCTCGCGCAGAAGATCGCGGACCTCGTCAAGGACGGCAAGGTCGGCGGGATCGCCGACGTCCGCGACGAGACGTCCTCGCGGACGGGCCAGCGGCTGGTCATCGTCCTCAAGCGGGACGCGGTCGCCAAGGTCGTGCTGAACAACCTGTACAAGCACACCGACCTGCAGACGAACTTCGGCGCGAACATGCTGGCGCTGGTCGACGGCGTGCCGCGCACGCTGTCGATCGACGCCTTCATCCGCCACTGGGTGACGCACCAGATCGAGGTCATCGTCCGGCGCACCAAGTTCCGCCTGCGCAAGGCGGAGGAGCGCGCGCACATCCTGCGCGGTCTGCTCAAGGCGCTGGACGCGATCGACGAGGTCATCGCGCTGATCCGGCGCAGCAACACGGTCGAGATCGCCCGTGAGGGCCTGATGGGCCTGCTGTCGATCGACGAGATCCAGGCGAACGCGATCCTGGAGATGCAGCTGCGGCGCCTGGCGGCACTGGAGCGGCAGAAGATCGTCGCCGAGCACGACGAGCTCCAGGCCAAGATCAACGAGTACAACGCGATCCTGGCCTCCGAGGAGCGCCAGCGCCAGATCGTCAGCGAGGAACTGGCCGCGATCGTCGAGAAGTTCGGCGACGACCGGCGCTCCAAGCTGGTCCCCTTCGACGGCGACATGTCCATGGAGGACCTGATCGCCGAAGAGGACATCGTCGTCACGATCACCCACGGCGGCTACGTCAAGCGGACCAAGACCGAGGACTACCGCTCGCAGAAGCGCGGCGGCAAGGGCGTGCGCGGCACGAAGCTGAAGCAGGACGACCTGGTCGACCACTTCTTCGTCTCCACCACGCACCACTGGCTGCTCTTCTTCACGAACAAGGGCCGCGTCTACCGGTCCAAGGCGTACGAGCTGCCGGACGCCGGCCGCGACGCGCGCGGGCAGCACGTGGCGAACCTGCTGGCCTTCCAGCCGGACGAGAAGATCGCCCAGATCCTCGCGATCCGCGACTACGAGGCGGCGCCCTACCTGATCCTGGCCACCAAGGGCGGCCTGGTGAAGAAGACGGCGCTCAAGGACTACGACTCGCCCCGTTCGGGTGGTGTGATCGCCATCAACCTCCGCGAGACGGAGGACGGCGGCGACGACGAGCTGATCGGTGCCGAGCTGGTGTCCGCCGAGGACGACCTGCTGCTGATCAGCAAGAAGGCGCAGTCGATCCGCTTCACGGCGACCGACGACGCGCTGCGCCCGATGGGCCGCGCCACCTCGGGCGTCAAGGGCATGAGTTTCCGGGCGGGCGACGAGCTGCTGTCCATGAGCGTGGTCCGTACCGGTACGTTCGTCTTCACCGCGACCGACGGCGGCTACGCCAAGCGGACGCCGGTCGACGAGTACCGCGTCCAGGGTCGTGGTGGTCTGGGCATCAAGGCCGCGAAGATCGTGGAGGACCGCGGGTCGCTCGTGGGAGCGCTCGTGGTGGACGAAACGGACGAGATTCTCGCCATCACGCTCAGCGGTGGTGTGATTCGTACGCGCGTCAACGAAGTCAGGGAGACCGGTCGTGACACCATGGGCGTCCAGCTGATCAACCTGGGCAAGCGCGATGCCGTCGTCGGCATCGCTCGGAACGCCGAGGCCGGTCAGGAAGCTGACGAGGTCGACGAGATCGAGACAGAGATCGAGGCCGGGGCAGCCGATGGACAGGCAGCCGAGGCTGCCGGGGGCATGGAGCCCTCGGCCGGGGAGCACGAGGAGTAAGTCGTGAGTGGAGCCACGGGCGCCGGACCGGCCAAGACTGGAGCGAACGGTGCCCCTGGCCCCGCCGCGGACTCCCAGGGGGGAACCGTGACGGACACCCGAGGACCGCAGCCCAAGGGCGCCGGGCCGGGCACCGGCACCGCCGGGACCGCAGCCGGCCAGGAGCGGACCGCACAGCCCTACCAGCCGCCGCAGGCCTACGCGGCCCCCTCGGCGCCCTCGGGCCCGGGGGCGCCGCGGGGCGGCGGGGGCGCCGCGCCGCAGCGGGCGCCGCGTACGGGGACGCGTACGGCGCCCAGGACGCGCAAGGCGCGGCTGCGGGTGGCCAAGGCCGACCCGTGGTCGGTGATGAAGGTCAGCTTCCTGCTGTCGATCGCGCTGGGCGTCTGCACGGTCGTGGCCGCGGTGGTGCTGTGGATGGTCATGGACGCCATGGGCGTCTTCTCGACCGTTGGCGGCACGATCAGCGAGGCGACCGGGTCGAACGAGAGCAACGGCTTCGACCTCCAGTCGTTCCTGTCGCTGCCGCGCGTCCTGGTCTTCACGTCGGTGATCGCGGTCATCAACGTGGTGCTGGCGACGGCGCTGGCGACGCTCGGCTCGTTCATCTACAACCTGTCGGCGGGCTTCGTCGGCGGTGTGGAGCTGACGCTCGCCGAAGACGAGTGACCTGCGCAGACGCCCGGTCAGAACCGATTTTGGAGCTACCGCGTCTGTGCGCTAATCTTCAGGAGTCAGCGCGCAGCGCGGATGGGGCTATAGCTCAGTTGGTTAGAGCGCATCCCTGATAAGGATGAGGCCACAGGTTCAAATCCTGTTAGCCCCACCAGCACAAAGGCCCCCAACCGATCATGGTTGGGGGCCTTTGACATCTGCGGCTGACATCAGCCGATGAGTGGATCTTCCAGCAGATCCGCGAGAAGGCCGGCAGCCTCGCGCTGATCCTCATCCACCACGTGTGTGTCGATGTCCATCGTCATGCTGATCTGACTGTGCCGAAGGATCGCCTGAGCGACCTTGGGATGCACCTTCAGCGAAGCCAGCAGCGGTTCCGCCCGTGTGCCTGGCCAACCGCACCGTGACCGGCCGCACACCAGCCCGCTTCACCAGGGCTTCGAACGTCCGGGAGAAGCCCCGCGGCTCGATCATCCCTCCGTGAGCCGATGAAAAGACCAGGTCCGCATCCGGCGCCTGCCTCCAGTCGGCGCCTGCCTGCTTGCGTTCCAGGCTCTGGAGGTATCGCCGCTCTTCGAGAGCGTCGGCGCAAACTCCGGCAAGGGCAGCACGGCTTTAGAGGACTCTGCCTTGAGATCCTTCAGGACCAGCTTGCCCTCTGCCCGCTGCACCTGATTGGCCGGCGTGAACTGTACGGCCTCGAAGTCGACGTCCTGCCAGCGCAGCCCCAGCACCTCGCTCCGGCGCAGCCCTAAGAACCAGCACCAGGACGCAGCCGCGTAGAGCCGGTGGGCCCGCGCGGTGCGCAGGAAGACAATCGCCTCCCGCGCGGTCCATGGTTTGCGCTCCTGTTTCTTGACCGCAGCCATGTCCACCAGGTCAGCGACATTGCGCATCACGATCTCCTCGCGGCGCGCCCGGTTCAGGGCGTTGCGCAGTACACGTAGTGACTCGAACCGAGCCGAGGGCGGGACCTTCTCGCGAACCAGGGCAGCCAGGAAGAGGCGGACCTGTGCCGGGGTCAGCTTGGTCAGCGGCTTCCTTCCCAGATGGGGCACCGGGTAGAGTCTGACCTTGGACTCGTATTTGACGTACGTGTTGAACTCGCGGTTGGGCTTGACGATGTGCTCCAGCCAGTAGGCGAGCCATCGCCCCACGGTCCAGGAGCGCGAGGGCACGGGCACCCCGTTGCGCTCCTGGTCTTGCAGCTTGCCGAGCTTCTCCGCCGCTTCGTCGTACGTCACTCCATAGACGATTTTCCGCACCCGGCGGCCATCGGTGTCCGTGACGTAGGCGGCGCCCTGGTACCTGCCGTCCGTCCGCTTCGTGATCGTCCCTCCGCCGTGTGGGCGTCGCTTGGCCATCAGGCAGCCTCCTCGATTCACTTCCATGCGGATGGAAGAAGGCACGATCCGCGGCCTCACGCTCCACTTGGACCGCCTGGTGCGAGACTGCCGGATCGTCTTCGGCGTGGAACTGGACCGTGAACAGACGCTGAGGTACATCCGAAAAGCAGCTGAGGGTGTGACCGGGGTCGCGGATTCCGTGTCACCGTTTTCGACCCCGCTTTGGACATGGGGACCCCCAGCGCGGCCAAAGATCCTCACATCCTGGTAACCCGGCGCCCGGCCGGCGCAATGCCGCCGCCTGCACTCAAGGCAAAGGCGTTCACCTTCACCCGCGACAACGCCGAGGTGAAGCACATCGGTCTGCACCCGCAGCTCCGGCTCCGTCGTGAAGCGCAGCTTGCTGAGTTCGACGACGCGCGTTCATCGAGCCAGACGGCCGACTCTCCGAGGGCGGTACGTGGAATCTCGGGTTGGTTGACCGCGAAGGAACAGTCGTCTGGCCGGAGGCTCCCGTGCTGCCCGGTACTACGATGCTGCTCCTCCAGGCACTAGATGCACCGAAGCAGATCACTGCCCCGGTACGCGTCAGCGACGTACCGAACATGGCCGCAGCCTTTGCAACGAACGTTTCGATCGGTGTGCGCTCCATCAGCGCACTGGATGACGTGAGTTGCCGCAGGACCACCCCGTACTCGCCGCACTGCGCAGCGCCTACTCCGAGATCCCCGGCGAACGCCTGGAGACGCGCGCCGTCGCTTCCTCCGCGGTACCGCCACTCCATCGAGGTAGCCCATGCCACTCGTGACCAAATGGACTGGACGGGAGGTAAGAGCACTGCGTGAGGCTGTGCGAATGAGCCTTGTGGAGTTCGCCGCGAAACTGGGGGTATCCGATCGGAGCGTTTCCGAGTGGGAGCAAGCCGGTGTGACGGCCGCCTCGCGGATGGTGAACCAAGCGGCGTTGGACACGCTGCTGGCTAAGGCTGATAAGGATGCTCAGGGTCGGTTCGTGGGCATCCTGGCGACAGACGACGTGCGGGTCCACGCCGTCATCGAGCCCGATGAATCCGAGACTAGTAGCGGTGAGTACGTGCAGCATCCCGGTGACGGGAGGCTGATGGCGTACGTTCCGGAGGGGATGTACCTTGCCGGGCAGGAAGACGAACCGGTGTGGGTGGACACATTCCACATCGACACGTTCCCGACGACCAACGCAGATTACGCAAGGTTCTGTGCAGCCACGCGACACCCCGTTCCAGAGCACTGGGAGAACGGCCGCTGCCCCCGGGACCTGTACGACCATCCCGTCGTGCACGTGACATGGCGGGATGCGAATGTCTACGCGGCTTGGCCTGGGAACTCACTGCCCACCGCTGAGCAGTGGGAGAAGGCGGCCCGCGGCACATCAGGTCGAACATTCCCGTGGGGAGACCAGCGGACCGCCGCCAAGTGCAACGTCCGGGAGACAGCGGTAGAGCGCACTACGTCAGTTTCCCGGTATCACAGCGGCGTCTCCCCAAACGGCGTCTACGACATGGTGGGCAATGTCTGGGAATGGTGTGCGACGGCGTCCCGCCCGGTCCGATACGAGCCAAAGGGAAGTGCCTTCACGAGCCCTCTGTTCCGGGGTGTGCCAGCGATCTTCAACGATGCCGACGGCACGATGCACGATGACGACACGGGATTTCGCTGTGCGGCAACGCCGGCGAAGATGGAGCCGCGAAAGAGCTGACGGTGCGGGTGGACCGGGGTGTCATACCTATCGGTCGGCCACGGTTGGTCGTACTGCTTCGGTGGTTGAACCTGGCCAGTCCCGGCGGTTGGCAAGCTCGCTCGTTTGCTGCAGCAGCCGCGGAGGCCCGCAGGCTGCTCACCCGATTCGCTCTTTACCGCTCCAAAATGTGCAATTGGGTACCCTCTGCCCCCAATGGAAGTTCCCCACCCACGGATGCCCGGCGATTTCCCTTTTGAGTTTCTTCGTATCGACTTCCGCTGGCCAGCAGGTAAGCGGGTTGACGGCCGCGCCCATGTAGCTAGTCTCTACTCCATTGACGATTGCGTGGGTGAAGTTCGCGCCGTGCAGCTTGGCCCCTTCAAGGTGAGCGCCCCTCAAATCTGCTTCAAAGAAGTTTGCTCCAACTAGGTTCGCACCTTGCATCTTGGCGTTTCTTAGGTCGGCCCCTCTCAGGTCGGTATCCCGAAGTTGGGCGCCCCGTAGCTCGGCTCCATTGAGATCCGCGTTACGCAACGACTTACCGCTGAAGTTAAGTCCTTTTATATTTCGGTCTCCTGGCGTGAACCCGGGTATGCTGTCGGCAATTTCAACGTTCGCACGCCAGGTTGCATATTTATGGCTTACTTCGAGGGACTGTTCCAGAAAGAGAGCCGAGATCCCTACGGCGATACCGGTAATCAACCCGCCGCCAATACCGGCCAGTACCTCAATCCTCGGTTCGCGCTCTGGTTCCCTTAAAGCCATCCGCCATGCGAAAATTGCACCCGCCGCACCGAGAACGCCGAGTAGTCCCATCACCGAGAGTAGAAGCTGACCTGACATAGGCATGGGGGCATCCCCCATATGCGTGGACCGGGGAAGAGTTCCTCACTTCCTATCTACCCTTAGCCTCACGTGATCGCAAACGCTGCGTTCAGCGACTTGAATCAGTGAGGTCGGTGTGATGGTGACTGGCAGTTGTCCATAGTCAGGCCAGTCCGTGAGGCATCCGTGGACCAGGTGGCAAGGGCAGCCGGAGTGTGCGCCGCACTCGCCTCCCGGTGCTCGTCCCCGGTTTTTCCGCATGATCGAGCTGATAAGGATGAGGCCACAGGTTCAGATCCTGTTAGCCCCACAGTGTCGAAGACCCCCAGGCCCCAGGCCCGGGGGTCTTCTGCGTGGGGCCAGTTGGCGGGTTGCCAGGTCACCGATCGGTATCGGTCGGTGTGTATTGTTGGGCGCCAGAAGTCCCCTACGTCAACGAAAGACGAGGTCGCGCGGTGAAGAAGCTGCTCCTGGTCGCACTGGCCGCCATCGGCGGGCTCCTCGTGTACCGCCAGATCCAGGCGGACCGCGCCGAGCAGGACCTGTGGACGGAGGCAACTGACTCCGTGCCCTCTGGTTCCGGTGTGTGAGACCCACGGTTGATCACATGAAGCCCCGGTTGCCGCTGCGGCCGGGGCTTTGTGCTGTTCTGTGATGAAAAATTACGCTAAGCAAATATTTGCCTTGCGCTAGCAAAACACGGGGTGGATGCGATGGGTCGGGTACGGAGAACTGCGCGCGTGGCGGCGGCGGCCCTGGCTCTCGCGGCCGGTGCACCGGCCGCGGCGGCGTACGCCGAGGGGGCGACTCCGGGGCCCGTGCCGACCTACCGGACCGCGGACGGGGCCAAGGCGGTCGCGGGCAGGCCCTCCACTGCGGACGCCCCGCTCCTGGAGCCGGGGAACGTCTACCGGGACGTGCTCGCGCCCGGAGAGCGCGTCTACCGGCTGGTCCTGGAGCAGGACCGGTCCGACGTGTACGTCTCCGCCGTGGTGCGGCCCGGACCGGGCGCCGTGGTGGGCTACGGCGACGGCATCGAGGTCGAGGTCATGACCACCGCCGGGCGGGCCTGCCCCGGCGGCACCGGCAGGGCCGGCTTCGGTTACGACCCGGTGCCCCTCGGCGCCGCGGGGGTCCGCCGGGGCGCCGAGGACGCCGACTGCGCGCCGGGCGGGGTCTACTACGCGAAGGTGACCCGGACCGCGGCCAAGGGGTCGGACCGGAGCCCGTGGCCGCTCGAACTGCGGGTCCAGCGCGAACCCGGCCTCGGCGCCGGCGGCCCGACGGCCGCGCCGGGCGCGTGGCCCTCGGGGACGCCCGCCCTGCCCGGCGGCGAGCCGGTGCCCCGCTCCGGTGGCACCGGCTTCAACGACGCCCGGGCGCTGGGCGCCGGGGTGTGGCGCGACGAGCTGCGGCCGGGGCAGACCCGTTTCTACCGGGTCCCGCTCGACTGGGGACAGCAGCTGGGGGTCGGTGCCGAGCTGGCCGCGGCCCGGCTGACCAAGGCGTACGGCTCGGCCTCCAACGGGCTCACCGTCTCGCTCTACAGCCCGTACCGGCAGCTGATCTCGTCCGAGGGCGCCTCGTACGACGGCAAGCAGACCGGGCTCACGCTGGAGAAGACCCCGCCCGTCGCCTACGGCAACCGCCACTCCTCCGACCGGGACGTGCAGCACGTGGGGATCGCGGGCTGGTACTACCTCGCCGTCACGATGGGCGGCAAGGTCGCCGAGTTCACCGAGGATGCGGTGCCCGTGCCGCTGACCCTGCGGACGGACCTCGTCGGGGCCCCGGGCAAGGCGCCCGCCTACCGGGAGCCGCTGGGCGCCGGCGGGTTCGGGGTCGGCGCCGGGGACCGGGCCGCGGCCGCCGACGGGCTGACCGCGCCGGAGGCGGCCGAGGCCGCCGAGGAGGGCTCCGCGATGCGGCTGGTGGCCGGGGCGGGCTTCGGCACCGGGACGCTGCTGCTGCTCGTCCTGGGCGGCTGGGTGCTGCTGGCCCGGCGCGGGCGCACGGCTACAGCCGGCTGAGGGCCCAGACGCCCACCGAGAAGCAGAGCAGCGCCGCGAGGAGGAAGCCGGCGGCCACCCCCGCGGGGGGAGGGGCGATGCGGCCCCCGGTGCGGGGGGCGGGGGCCGGTCCGGCGGGCGCCGCGGGGACCGGCGGCGCGAGGTGGAAGCTGCCGGTCTCCGGGGGGCCGAACACCCCGGCGGGCGCGGCCGGATGCGGCGCCGCGGCGTCCGGGGGCGCGGGGGCCGGGAAGGGGGCGTCCCCGCCGCCCGCGGGCGGGACCGCGCTGCCGGGGGTCGCACGGCTCGGGGCCGCGCTGCCGTGGGCCGCGGTGTCCGTGAGGGCGCTGGCCGGGCGGGCGGCGGGCGGGGAGGTGGCGGCCGGTGAGGCGGTGGACACGGGGGCGGTGGACATGGGGGCGGTGGTGCGCGGATCGGATCGGGCGGGCTTCGCGGCGTCGCCGGCGGACGCCGACACCGCCGCGGAGGGGTGCGCCCGGTCGCCCGGCGCGGCCGCGGCGACCGTCGGGGCACCGGGGGTCACGGCCGAGGTGGTCATCGGGCCCCGGGGGTCGAAACCGGCCGGAAGCGGGCCGAGTTGGTCGAACACCTCCACCGGGTCCTCGTCCGTGCCGGACGGCAGCAGCAGGACGGCCTCGGCAAGGGCCTTGCGCGCCCCCGTGGCGGTGCGGAACCGGCTGCGGGGGTCGGGCTGCAGCAGGGCGGCGATGACGTCCCAGAGCGGCACGGGCACGCCCTCGGGGGCGCCGGGGGTGCCGTGGGCGAGGAAGTGCTCCACCAGGCCCTGGGAGTCGGGCTTGCGGCCCCGGAGCAGGTACAGGGCGACCAGCCCCACGGCGAAGAGGTCGGCCGGGAAGTCGGGCTCGGCGCCCAGCATCTGTTCCGGGGCGAAGTAGCCGGGCGTGCCGACGACGTAGTCGGTCTCGGTCAGCCGCGGCTCGCCCTTGCGCATGGAGATGCCGAAGTCGGACAGCCGCAGGTGCGGCCGCCCGGTTCCGGTGGCCTCCATCAGGATGTTGGCCGGCTTGATGTCGCGGTGCACGACGCCCTCCGCGTGCACGGCCGCCAGCCCCGACAGGAGCTGGTCGAGCAGCGTGCACACGAAACGGGGCGGGAGCGGCCCGTAGTCCCCGATCACATGGGCGAGGGAGCCGCCGCCGACCAGGTCCATCGTGAAGAGGACCTTGTCGTCGTCGGCCGCCCAACTGGCCGGGGCGAGCACGTGCGGGTGGTCGATGCGCAGGGCCTGCTCCCGCACGAAGCGCAGGAGCGTGTGCGCGTCGCTCTGCAGCAGAACCTTCGCGGCGACGTACCGGCGGCGGCGGTGGTCCCAGGCGCGCCAGACGGCCCCGGCTCCACCGCGTCCGATCGGATCGACCAACTCGTACCGACCGGCGAAGACCTCACCCATCGCTGTGCCCGTCCCCCGTCACCCGTTGTCCGTCACGCGGTGTCCGTGCCGCAGTGTCCGTCCGGCAGTGTCCGCCGCCGCGACGCGTCAGTTCTGGTGCGCCTCGTAGTGGGCCACCGCGTCCGCGGTGCGGCCCGCCCCGTACACCCGGAGGAACTCTGCCAGTTCCGGATGGCTGGGGGCGAGGGTGTCCGCCGCATCGATGATGTCGCCGGCCGCCGAGACCGAGCGCAGCAGCGACTGGATCTCGCGGACGACCCGCTTGACGGTGGGGGCGCCGGAGCCGGTGGCGCTCTGGCCGCTGCTGCTGAGGACGGAGCCGCCCTGGGTCTTCTTGATCTCGTCCATCCGCCCGGTGGCCTCCGCGGCGCTGACGCTTCCGTCGGACACCTGGGCGGCGAGGTCCTGGAGAGCCTGGACCCGCTGCACCACGGCCGGGTTGCCGATCTTGGCCCGCTGGCCGCTCATCAGCTGGGACAGCATGGGCGCCGACAGTCCGAGGACGGCAGCGAGGCGGGCCTGGTTCAAGCCGAGGTCATCTATGAGCCGGCGGAAGAGCGCTCCGAGGGGCTCCCCGTACCAACTGCGCTGAAGCTCCCTGGCTCTGGCCGTGGCCTCTTGTTGTACTGCGTCCACTCGACTACTCCCCTTCGCTGGTGCGAACCTCGCGAGCATCTTACGGAGAGTGGTCGCGGGGCGGGAGTCCCTATCATTTTGCGGGATGAGGGGGTACACCCGGTACTCTGTTCTGCGGAACGACCGCTCCTCGCACGGGGGACGGGCGCGTCCATTTTCCTGGGGCCTTAGCTCAGTTGGTAGAGCGCTGCCTTTGCAAGGCAGATGTCAGGAGTTCGAATCTCCTAGGCTCCACCTCCTCAGACCCCTCTGACCTGCGAAAATGCAGGCAGGGGGGTCTTTTTTCATGCTGGTTTCCCGTGCTGAAGGGTCAGCACGGTGGTGCTCGCGAGATCCCCGCAGGACGCGTGTGTTCTCGGGGTTCGGAGCGGCTCTCGCTCCTCCGGCTGCGAGCAGGCGCGGGGGCCGGCGGGAGGCTTCCGCGGTTCCGGGGGCCCGTTCTCGCGGGGCCGCTCGGTGCGGCGGGCGCTTGCGACCACGTCTGCGCCCAGGAGGCACATCGCCCACGGCCACCGCCCAACCCCCGGACTTGCTCATCCCGTGCGATCGACGCAGCGGTCACCACCGTCGGCGAGCTCCCGCCGCGGACGGCTGCCAAGAAAGCATGGGAGCCCTTTAATTGGGAAACGACCTGCCCGAGAATGCGTTTGGCCAGGTCAGGGGCTGCATGGGGCGGGAGGGGGAAGCCACTTGGACGCTGGGCCAACTTCCACCGGGAGTCCTGATGAAGATCGTCTGATCGTTAGGGTCCAGCGGTATGGCCCTTCCCTCAGCAGCGCCGCCGGTGACGGCGCCGTCTCTCAATCACGCCCCTCCCGCGATCAGCATCCGGAACCTGCGGATGCGCTACGGATCACGCGATGTGCTCCACGGAGTGAACTTGGAGGTGCGGCGCGGGGAGGTGCTAGCGCTGCTGGGGCCCAACGGGGCCGGCAAGAGCACCACCATCGAGATCCTCGAGGGGTTCCGCCGCCGCTCCAGCGGTGACGTCAGCGTGCTGGGTACCGATCCCGAGCACGCCGACGACGCCTGGCGGGCCCGGCTGGGCATCGTCATGCAGTCGTGGCGCGACCATGCGCGTTGGCGCGTGGGGGAGCTGGTCGAGCACTTCGCGCGGTACTACCCCGACCCCCGCGACCCGGGCGAACTGCTGGAGACCGTCGGGCTGGCCGAGCAGGCCGGGCAGGAATGCCAGAAGCTCTCCGGCGGCCAACGGCGGCGCCTGGACGTCGCGCTGGGCATCATCGGGCGGCCGGAACTGCTCTTCCTGGACGAGCCGACCACCGGGTTCGACCCGGAGGCACGCCGCGACTTCCACACGCTGGTGGAGCGGCTCAGCGAGGTCGAAGGCATGACGGTCCTGCTCACCACCCACGACCTCGCCGAGGCCGAACGCCTGGCCGACCGCATCGCGGTGCTGGTCGGGGGCCGGCTCATCGCCGCGGGGTCCATCGACCAACTGGCCGCACAGATCCAGGCCGACGCCGAGGTGCGCTGGTCCGAGGCCGGCCGGCGGCGCCAGCAGCACACCAAGGACCCCTCCGCCCTGGTGTGGGACCTCCACGCCCGGCTCGGCGGCCCCATCCCTGACCTGGAGGTGCGCCGGCCCACGCTGGAAGACACCTATCTGGGCATGCTCCGCCAGGAGGAAATGTGATCAGCCCTCTGTCCCTGGCCGTTGGACTGCACCGGGGAACGACCGAACTGAGGCAGACCGCGCGCACCCCGCGCGAGTACATCGGCCATCTCTCCAACCCGGCGATGTTCCTGCTCACCGCGTCGTTCCAGACCGGCACCATCCCCGGCAGCCCGGTGCCGTCCTCCCGCATGGTGATCGCCGGGAGCGTCGCCGCGCTCCTTGTCATGATCGCGATGGTGTGGTTGCCGCAACAACTGGCCACCGAACGCGAGGACGGCACGCTGCTGCGCCTGCGCGGCACGCCCGGGGGGATGGCCGCCTACCTCGTGGGGAAGACCGTGATGGTCATCGCGATCGCCGTCCTGAGCACCGTGCTGCTGTTGGTCGGCGGCGCGCTCACCACCGACTCCGGGTTCCCCCGGCGTGTGGACCAGTGGTGCACCCTGCTGTGGGTGATCACCTTGGGCCTGATCGCGCTGTCCCTGCTCGGCGCGGCGATCGGCGCGGTACTGCCCAATCCGCGCCAGGCACTGGCCTGGGTGATGATCCCCTTGCTCGGGCTGCTCTTCATCTCGGGGATCTTCTTCCCGGTCACGAGCATGCCGCAGTGGCTGCAGATCACCGGCCAGGTCTTCCCGCTGAAGTGGATCGCCCAGGGCATCCGGTCCGCCCTGCTGCCCGACAGTGCGCTGGTCGCCGAGACCGGCCAGAGCTGGCAGCACTGGGAGACCCTCGGCGTACTCGGCGCCTGGACCCTGCTCGGGCTGCTGCTCGCTCCGCGGCTCCTGCTCAAGTCCTCGCGCCGGGAATCCGGAAGCCGCCTGGCGGCCCGCCGTGAACTCGTCGGCCAACGTTCCTACTAAGGGGTGATCTTGTGGCCGCCACACACAACACCAGCATCATGTACCCGATCCAGCCCACGAACACCGGGCAGATCCTTCCCTTCGCCCGGCTGCTGCAACGCCGGGGCGCAGGGCGGCTATGGCTGGGGCAGTCCCTGCGCCTGGACACCCATCAGCTCTTCGCGGCCCTGGCCGGTATGGGCTACCGCATCCCGATGGGCAGCGGCGTCACCCTCGCACCCCTGCGCCACCCCTACGACGCCGCCGTGCAGGCGCGCTCGGTGGCCGCCCTGACCGGCGCCCCCTACGTGGCCGGCATCGGCCCTGCTGCTCCGGAGTTCCAGGACTCCCTGCTGCCCGAGCGCTATGCCAAGCCCCTCACCGCGATGCGGGAGTACATGACCTCCATGCGCGAGCTGCTCGACGGCAAGCTCGCCCAACGCGACGGTGCCTACCACTCCATCGACGCCCAGCTCATCGCCCTGGACGCCCCGCCGGTCGAACTCGGCCTGGGCGTCCTGCGCCCGCGGATGGCCAAGATGGCCGGCGCAGTCGCCGACGTGGCCGTCACCTGGATGACCCCGGCCGACTACATCGCCGACACCCTGGTGCCGGCCCTGGCCGAGGGCGCAGCCGAAGCAGGCCGCAGGCCGCCGCGGGTGGCCACTGTGGTCCATGTCGCCGTTGCCCGCCCCGGCCGCGACATCCGCCTGGCGGCCCGCCGCGGCGCCGGCGCCCACCTCAGCGCCGCCCACTACACCGACATGCTGCGTCGCGCCGGAATCCCGGCCTATGCGCACGACCCGGACGCGGGCGCGGACGCCCTGGTGGAGGCAGGGGTGTTCGTCGCCGGAACGCCCGACGAGATCGCCGCCGAGCTGAACCGCTACCGCAACAGCGGCGTCGACGAGGTCGTACTCAATCCCGCCGGCGTGATGCACATCGAAGGGCTGGGCGCCGTCATGACCGACCTCCAGGACATCCTCGCTGCTCAGGACCGGCTCCATGGCTGAGATCGCACCCCCGCCCGAAGGTCCGGCCCCGAGCTTCGGCGCGGGCAGAGTGCTCTTCGTGGGCACCGGCTCCATCGGGGTGATGTTCATGCCGATGTGGCTCAACTGGCTGCGGACCGCCTATCCGGACACCGAGGTGCGCACCATGCTCACCCGTTCCGCGCAACGGTTCGTCACCCGCGACGCACTGACCGCGTTCGCGGGCGGGACCGTCCTGCAGGACGTCTGGCCGGACGAGCCCGAGCAAGGCGCCACCCACGTCGAGGTGGCCCAGTGGCCGGACGCGATCGTCGTCCACCCGGCGACCTTCCACTTCGTCAGCCGCCTGGCCCTGGGCTCCGCCGACACGCCCCTGCTGCTCGCCCTGCAGTGCACCCGGGCACCCATCGCCATCGCCCCCGCCCTGCCCCCCGGCGGTGCGGAATCCTTCGCCTACCGGCAGCACGTCGCGGCACTGGCGGCGCGCCCCAACGTGACCGTGGTGCCCCCGCAGCCGGGCTACAGCGTGACGACAGGCCGCCCCGGCGCCACCGTCGCCACGCCCCTGCCCGCCGTCATCCCCGCCCTGGAACGGCTCCGCGCGCAGCTGGCGGCCACCCCCTCCCACAGCAAGGAGCAGCGATGACGCTCCCGACCGCCCCGGCGGTGGAGGAATTCGCCACCGGCTTCCTGCGCACCGCCATTCACCCCCACGGCCCGGAGTACGTGTGGATCCGCCGCCCGGGCGCCGACCGCCCCACCCCGCTGGGCCCGCCCAGTGCGCCGGTCCGCGCCGCGCTCACCGCGCTGCGCCCAGAACGCCTGCGCCTGGCGCTCCCGGATGCGGTGGGTGACGCTCTGCACTACCGGGTGCCCGGCCCCGTCTCCGCCGCCAAGCTCTGCGTGGGCCGCGACCCGCGCCTGACCCCGGACCTGGTGGCCGGGGCCCTGTCCGGGACGGGCGCGGCGCTGCGCCGGCTGCACACAGCGGTCCCGGCGTCCCTGGCGGCCGCCGGTCCGCCGGGACCGGCCCGGCTGGCGGCCTGGATGAACGACGGCCACGGGCCACGGGCCGCGACGACCTTCCATTCCGTCGTACGCCGGCAACTCGGCACGGCCCGGTGGAACCGGGCGCAGGACTGGTGTCAGTCCCTGGCCACCGACCTGACCGGCGGCGTCTTCCTGCACGGCGCCCCCAGTTTGGGCTCGGTCATCGTGGGGCGCGAAGCAGACGGCGGCTGCCTGCTGGCCGGTGAGGACGTGGCCCGCGGGCCGGCCGACTTCGATTTCGGCTGGCTGCTGGGGGAGTTCGTCGAATGGCGGATGGCCCTGCTGCGCCGAACGCCGGGCCTGGACCTGGACCCGGGCGACTTCCACGCCGCCCTGGCCGCCCTGGCGCGGGCCTACGGCGCGCCGGCCGATCCGGTGGCGGCCGGGCGGGCGGCGGTGCTGCGGGTCTTCACCCACGCCCATGACTTCTCCGCGTACATGGGATGGCATCCCGAACTGCTTGAGTACGCGGTGAAGATCGCGGAGCTGGTCGACGACGAGGGTGCGCAGGCCCTGCCCGAGGTGCTGGCGCAGGTGTGAGGACCGACGCCGGACAGGACGGTGCCCCTGGCAGCGATCGCTGCCAGGGGCACCGTGTCATCCGCGGATCATCTCGCGCTCAGCTGTACCGGCCGCACGCGAGGGCGCGTGATTCATCTTCCAGCGCGTGTAGGTGCGGCGGGGGATTCCCAGGATCTCGCAGTACCTCGAGACATTGATCCTGGCATCCTCTCGGATAGCCTCGAGGTCTGAAAAGGGACCGAGCGGTACTCGCCCGACTTTCGTCGCACCCGCAGCTGGACGTATGCCTCACCCAATGCGGTCTTCAGTTCCGTGATTTCAGAGAGAAGATCGCGTTCACGCTGGGCATTGCGTGACGTTCCGCCTTCGAGGCCGGATCGGCCCCCCTCGAGGAACTGACGTTTCCAATTCCCTACGGACTGTTCGGATACGTTGGCGCGGCGTGCGGCCTCGGCGATCGTCTGGGTTCCTGACAACACCCCGAGGACGATCTTCAGTTTTTCGGCAGCTGGCATTACCGGAGGGCGTGACATCGCCTCTCGTCTCCAATTTTCATAACGCGCGGGGCTTTCGCGGCAGAGCCTGCGTCCCGCGGCAGATCTGGCGGGGAGCCGGGCGGAGCAGAGGTCATCCCGCTCCGCCGGCGTATCCCGCGTGAGTTGCGGCTCCTGTGAGTCCAAGTCCAGACCGGACGGCCTGAAAACCCGTCTCAAACAGGCTTCGGGCAAGTCACGAAAGTGCGTGGGAACCGAAATGCCTGCGGCGGACGGTGTCCGGGTAGGCGGGTGCTGGTCGGTCTTCTGATATCTCCACTGTTTCCCCCTTGAAAAACAAGTCAGGTCTTTCCCGTGAACTCGTACCCGTCGTGCCGGTCTTCGGCTGTGGTGGGCTTCACACCCACGCTGCGAAACGGTGTTCGAACCCGCCGGGAATGGCCTTCAATAGGAAGATCATATCTCTGGCTCACTGTGGGGGGCAAAAAACTTGGGCCGTATTTGAGGTTCTACATTCCGGGCGAACTGCCCCATACGGGATGTGTTGATTTCCGCCCCGGACCGACCGCGAGAACGGGGCGGAACGCCGGGTCCGGCAGCCGTGGGGAAGCCGGACCCGGCCGCTCAGGACTGCGCGGCAGCCTCCGCGATCTCGACCCCGCCCACCGCGCGCAGCCCAGGGGCCAGCCGGTCCGCGTCCCCGACGATGACGCCGCTGAACGCATCGGGATCGAAGAAGTCCCGGGCCGCCCGGACGACCTGGCCGCGGGTGACGCTCCGCAGCAGCTCGGGAAAGGCCGTCACCCGTTCCGGCTCGTGCCCCAGGCACACCGCGGTGGCCACACTGGTGGCAAACCCGGCCTGGGACGCCAGGGTGAGCATCGCCATACCGATCGTGTACTCACGCGCCGCGTCGAGCTCCGCAGCGGACGGTGCCGCCGACGCCAGGCGTCCCAGCTCGGCCCGGATCTCCTGGTAAGCACGCACCGTCGCCTGCGTGGCGGTGTCCGCGTCGACGGTGAGCACCAACTGGTCCAGGTGGTCCTCGAACCCCGCCTCCGCGCGGTAGGCCAGCCCCTTCCCCTCCCGGATATTGGTCACCAGCCGGGAGGAGAAATAGCCCCCGAACACCAACGTGGCCAGGCTCAGGGCTGGGAAGCGGTCATCGGAGCGCGCCACCGCGGGACGAACCAACCTGATCTGGGACTGCACCGCGTCGGGCCGTGGCACCAGAGCCACCCGTCCGGCGCCCAGTGACGGCAGCGGGAGGGGCGGCGGCACCGGCCCGCCCTCGCCCCAGGCGCTGGTGGCCCCGGCCACCAGCGCCACCGCCCGTTCCGGATCGAGATCGCCCACCAGCACCAGCACCGTGCCATGGGGGCGCAGCCGTTCCTGGTGCAGCGCCCGGACCGCCGCGCCGGTGACTGCGGCGACCGGCGCGGGGAAGGGCACCTCCTGCAGGCCGGGCACCGTGCCATAGCAGTGCGCCACCAGGGCCTCCTTCGCGACCACCTGCGGCTGCGCGCGGATCATCGCGATCTGTCGCACCATCCGCTCGCGCGCCGGACGGATCTGCGCCTCGTCCGCGCACCCGTGGGTGACCGCGTCGGCAAGCGCGCCCACCAAGGTGTCCAGCGCACGGCCGGGCGCGGACCCGGACAGCTGCAGCCACCGGGAGGAGCGGTGGGCGGCCAGAGTGACGCCGTGCCGGGCCATCGCGGCCTCCCGGTCCGCGCCCCCGGCCCGCCCGCCCCGGAGAAGGACGGTGGCCAGGACTTCGGCCGTGGCCGCGTGCGCGAAGGTGGCGCCGGCGAAAGGCACCGACATCCGCAGCTCGACCATCGGGATGGACGGCTGCCGGGCGGCGATCACCCGCAGGCCGTTGGGCAGTACGGTGTCAGCCATCGCCGGCAGGCGGTGGCTGCGACGGGCCTCCAGCGGCGGCAATGCGCGCGGCCCGGCCGCGGTGCGGCCGATCTGCGCAGCGCTGCGATGTGCACGGGCGGGCTCCCCCGCGGGGGCGGGGACGAAAGACGTGGCGGTCACGGATCAGCTTCCTGACGGGCTCGGGTGGAGGGCCGCTGACGCTGTGGGGCGCAGGCTCAGCACGGCGCGGGCATCGGGCCGCAGCGACGCGGCGGCCCGCGCCAGGTCCTGCGCGCTCACGCGGGCAAGCCGGCCGGGTAGCTCGTCCACGAGCTCGGCCTTGCCGAAGAGGACCTCCTGCGCGCCCAGCGCGCGGGTGCGGGTCAGCAAGGTGTCGTACTTGCGGTGCATCCCCACGCTGCTGAGCGCCGTGGCGCGCTCCAGTTCCTCCTCGGTGGGGCCCTTCGCCGCCAGCGCCGCCAGTTCCTGGTCCAGTACCTCCAGGACCTGGTCGGTCGAGGTCTCCCGCGGATGCGTCGCCACGCACAGGAACGTCTCGGGGTCCCTGGCCTCCAACGCGCCGAACAGCCCGCAGCCGGTGCTCACATCCGTCACCAGCGGGGTGGCGCCGTGGATCAGGGCGCGCCGCAGCCTCGCGGACTCGCCCGCACCGGTGAGCACCACGCACAGCACCATGTGTGCCAGGTAGGCGTCCAGGTCGGTGCTCGGGTCCGGCATGCGGTAGCCGACCGCGGTTGCCGGCATCGGCGCATGCGGGTCGGCATGGTCGCCGCGCAGTTCGCGGTCCGGCGCCGGCTCGCTCAGGTCAACGGGTGCCGGCAGGCGTCGCACCGGGACGTCGTGGAAGTGCCGGTGGACGAGCTCGGCCGCCCGGCCCGGGTCGATGTCGCCGGCGATGGTCAATACCGCATTGCCCGGCGCGTAGTGGGTGTCGAAAAACGCGGCGCATTCCTCGACTGTGGCCTGCCCCAAGTCGGTGAAATCGCCGTACCCGTTGTGCGCATTGGGATAGGTCTGGAACAGCAGGCCGGGCAGTACGGTCCAGGGGAAGCCGCCATAGGGTTTGTTCAACACATTGAGGCGGATTTCCTCCTTGACCACGCTCACTTGTGTTCGCAGGTTCTCGTCCGTGAGTTTCGGAGCACGCATCCGATCAGCTTCCAGGAACAAAATGCGTTCCAGCGCCGCAGACGGAACTACCTGGTAGAAATCGGTGTAGTCCTGGTGTGTCGACCCATTGGCAGTACCGCCAGCCGCCTGGACATGCCCGAAGTGCTCCAGCCGGTCCACGCTTTCGCTGCCCTGGAACATCAGATGCTCGAAGAGATGGGCGAAGCCGGTACGTCCTCGGGGCTCGGACCGGAACCCGACGTCGTAGTGGACACTGACGCCGACCGCCGGAACTCCGGATATCGGATAGAGGACGACCCGCAGGCCATTGGGCAGCGTGAAGCGCTGCAGGATCGCAGGGGACATACCGCGTACCTTAGGGGATCGGAGCGGCGGCAAGAAGGCCACAGAAAACCCGTTAGTTTGGTCCTACAAGCCCCCGCATACCGCCGCTGACCTCGAGTCCCCCCGGCCCGGCAGCCCGCCCCCACCTAACAATGCCGCGATAGTGAGCCATCTATTGTCGGCCCCGCACGCGTTTCCTACGCTCCGTGATCGTGATTACAGATCAAGAATCGAAGTCCCCCCCGACCCGTGTCCGCTTCGACCCGGTCCGCTTGGACAAGGCCCCCGAAGTCGAGGCCTTCCTCGACCGGCTCGGACTGGGCGGCTTCGACGAGGACACCGTCGTCGCCCACATCGGCCGCAACGACAACTGGGCCGGCACCACCACCACCGGCGCGAAGGTCTTCGTCAAGCGGGTCGGCGGCGGGGACCCGGCCGACGTCCTGCGGCGCTTCCACCGCATCATGGCCTTCGAATCGGTCGCGTCACGCCTGAGCGGCAGCGAACTCCAGGGTCCCCAACTGCTGGGCTCCGACGAAGAACACCGCTTGGTCGCCTTTACGCGCCTGGAGGACGCCCAGTCCGGCTTCGAACTGTCGGCCGACGACGCCTTCGACGACGGCCTGTGCCGCCGCGCCGGCCGCATCCTGGGCATCCTGCACACCCTGCCGGTCGAGCCCGCCGCCCTGGACCGCGACCCCCACCCCTCCCCGTCGATGGACCACTTCGACGCTCTGTCGCTGCCCGTCTTCATCCACTCCGCCTTCGCCGAGATCGAATCGTGGTCGCTGCTTCAGTCGGACGCCGAACTGACCGCCGCCCTGCATGAGCTGCGCCGCCGCGAGGCGGCCGCGCCGCAGGTGCCCGCGCACTGTGACATCCGCCTTGACCAGTACCTCCTGGCCGGAGACGACCTGTACCTGACCGACTGGGAGGAGTTCCGCTTCGGTGACGCCGCCCGCGACATCGGCGGATTCGTCGGCGAGTGGCTCTACCGGGTGATCCAGGGCATCCCGAAGTCCATCAGCGAGGACCCCGACCACGCCTTCGGCCGCGAAGCCACCCACGAAGACATCCTCGCCCACGGCGCCCGCGAGATCGACCGCCTGCGCCCGCGCATCGAAGCCTTCTGGGCCGGGTACCGCGAGACGCGCCCCGCCTTCGAGGAAGGCTTCACCACCCGCGTCGCCGCCTTCGTCGGCTGGCACATGATCGACCGCATGCTCGCCGGCGCCAAATTCGGCACCCGGCTGTCGGCCAGCGACCGCGCGGCCTCCGGCATCGGACGCACGGTCCTGCTGGCCCCGCAGAACTTCACCTCCGTTCTTGGCCTGGAAGGCACCTCATGACGACCGCCCTTGGCCTCATCGCCCCCGAGATCTCGGCCGTCCTGGCCCAGACCGAGGTCGCCGACGGCGGCCTGACCGCCGTCGTCGGCGACCAGGAACTGGACGCCAAGACCCCCGGCGCCCTCGCCAAACAGCTCGGCGGCGTCTTCTACCAGGACCTGCACGCCGGGATGGACGAACAGGACGACACCACCCGGCAACGCAGCCTGCGCGACGACGACTTCGACCAGCGGCTCTACGCCGCGATGCCGCACCGCACCACCCTCGTCCCGGCCACCGTGCTCGGTGACGGCCCCGCGGCGGGCAGCGTGGTCGTCAGCCTCGACGGCCTGCGCGTCAACGTTCCCCGCGACAGCATCACCAACCGCCGACCGGGCGACACCTCCCCGCAGGTGTCCCTCCGCATTCCCGCCCCGCGCCCCTCCCTGTCCACAGGCTTCTTCCTGACCGACGGCTCCCGCGGACGCGTCACCGGCTCCCCGATGCTGCGCCTGTACTTCCACCTGACCCAGGCCGAGGCGGCCCCCGAGGCCTGGGGCACGGTGCTGTCGCGGATGGAGGCGCTGCAGCTGCGCTACCGGGCCAAGGTCACCTCGTCGCTGAAGCACTTCCCGCGCCGGGACGCCCTGGTGGTGTACCTCGGCTCGGACGCCTGGCATGCGGCCGCCGACGTCGCCGCTTCGGTCCGGGGCCTACCCGGCATGGGCACAACCACCTCCCCGTTCGTCCGCCGGATCGCCGACGGGGTCGGTGCCGCATGGGAACCGGACGACCCGCGGCCGGGCAAGGGCAAGGGCAAGCTGAGCTTCGGCGAACACCGCTGCCAGATCCTGGCCGAGGCCCTGGTGGGACACGCCGTGCGGGCCGACGGCACCTCCCGCGAGGCCGTAGTCGCCGAGGCGTATCTCAACGCCGGCGCGGACCCGCTGATGCCCGCCCGGAACCTGGACTCTCCCGTACTGCCGGGAATCGGCCTGGCATGACCACCGGTCGGTGAGCCGATGGACCACACCACCCAACCCACACCCCCGGCACTGTCGGCCGAGGACAAAGCAGGCATCGTCCTGAGCGTGCTGTCGGGTCGCGAAACCGTCGCCGAAGCCGCCGGGCGGCGCAGCGACATTCCCGAACGGTGCCTCGAAGACTGGCTGGAGGCATTCCTCGAAGGCGGGCTGCGCGGACTCCAGGGGACCGCAGCCCTCCGGCCGCCGCCGCGCGAGAGCCAGCTCGAGGCCGATGCGGCCGAGCTGAAGACCGCACTGGGCGAGGTCTGCCTCGAACTGAACGTTTGGCAGGCCATCAGGACGTACCTGCGGCGCAGTCCCGAGATCCGATGACCCCCGCCCGCACACCGCGGACGGGAAGCCCCCACCCTCACGGTGGGGGCTTCCCGCATTCCCCGGGACGATCTCATCGAATACCGCCATCACCATCTTTGCAGTGGCCGGATTGTGAGCCAATTCCTGTGGGATGGGCGGAGAATGTCCAGGTCGCGCAGGTGGAGACAAAGTCTCTCGTTACTTTTTCGTGGCGCTCACGCCCGTGTGTGCGGTCGAATAAGTGCAGAGCGGGAAAGCCCCCGCTCTGCACCTCACTCAGTGAAGGAACGTCATGAACGCTGCAGACCAGCTCCTCACCGGCTACACCGCCTACACCAACGCCGAGGACTTCGGCGCCAGCGCGGACGCCCAGGCCCCGGCGGCGACGCCCACCATCACCACCGTCTCCTCCCCTGAGTGCATCTACTTCTCCCTTGGTGCGGCCGCGGGCAGCCTGGCCAGCACCAAGGCGTGGGGCTGCTGACCCGCACCGCTGCTTGACCCAAGTGGGTGTCCGCCTGAAAGGGCGGGCACCCACTTTTCTGTTGTCTGCAGCCGTGGGAGAACGGCGCCCAAAACTTTCCCGCCCTGATGTGTGGGCAACGAGGTTGGGGTCCGCCAGGGAAAGTGCAGGTCAGGGCGGCGGGATTGTCAAATATCGATAAAATGTCCGTGGTCATGGGGTCGGTGATGTGGTCGAATTGAGTTCGGGCAGGAAAGATCCAGCCCATCTCGTTGGATTTCAGTGAAGGAATCTCATGAACACCGCAGACCAGCTCCTCGCCGGCTACACCGCCTACACCAACGCCGAGGAGTTCGGCGCAGGCGTCTCGGCTGACGCCCCGGCCATCACCCCGACCATCCTCAGCTTCATCGGTGGCTCCAGCGGCGGCTGCGGCGCGGCTGTCAGCGCCATCTCCGGCGCCGGCGTCTCCGCCACGGCGCACTACGGCTGCTGACCCACCTGCCTGCTCGCAGGTAGCACCCATACCGCTGGGCGCCCGTCCACCTCCCGGGCGCCCAGCGGTGCTGCTATGTCCGCTCCGCGTCCGCGCCGCCGCCCGGCGTGTCGGCTCCGGCCCGGTGGGCGGCTCCGGCCAGTGCCTCGAGCGCGGCCAGGTGCGCGGCGAGTGCCGTCCGACCGGGTGAGGTGAGCGCCACCCAGGTGCGGGGCCGCTTGCCGAAGTAGCCCTTGCGAACCGTCACATAGCCGGCCTTCTCCAGTGCGGCGACCGTCTTGCTCATCACGGAGTCCGTGACTCCGCAGTAGTCCCGCACGATGCCGAACTCGGCCTCCGCGCAGCTGGAGAGGAACGCTGCCACCGTCAGTCGGGTCGGGTGGTGGATCTCCTTGTCCAGGCCGGGCACGTTCGCGCGGGTCACGACGCCTCCCGGGCACCGGCGCGCTCGCGCCCGGCCTGCATCCAGGACGCCGCGCCGGCCACCACGCCGAACCCGACGAACCATCCGGCCGCGCCGTAGAAGACCGCCACCAGGAGGCCTGCGGCGAAGGGGATCAGTGGCAGGCCCCAGGCGCGCCACGATGTTCCCCGCCCGCGCCGGGCGAACCACGGCGCGACCCCGGAGGTGTGCAGCGCCATCCAGGTCACGGCGAGGAAGCCGACCGAGCACACCAGCGCGGCCGCGAGGAACCATTCCTGCCACTGGGGCCACATCCGCGCCAGGCCGAAGCCGCTGACGCCGGCGGCCAGCAGCAAGCCGTGGGTGGCGGGGTACCAGGCGGGCACCGCCCGCAGTCGCCGGGCCGCGCTCTCGGCGGTCCGCGCGCTGCGCAGCGCCGCCGCGGCGGACTCGGCGCTCGGCTGCATCGCTCCTGAAGTGTTCATGGGTTCTCCGGCTTCCGTGCAGACGAGGAATCTTGCGTATGCAAGGCTGGCACATACTTTCCAGACTGGCAAGTACTTTCCACCGGGGCGGGGATGCGCGAGAGCCCCACCGGGACCCGGTGGGGCTCTCGCAAACGCCGCAGGCGGAGGTCACGCACCCTGGGCGAGCTTCGCCTCCCGCGCCAACTCGGTGGCGGCCGTCAGGCTCAACCCGGGCAGCTCCTGGCGCAGCGCCCGTATCGCCGCCACCTCATGGCTGACGGGGTCCACCCCGTCGCGCTCCAGGATCCCCCGGGCCCACCGCACCCGCGGCTCCCCGCCCCGCTCCGCCAGACCGTCCAGGATCTGCGCGGCCCGACGCAGCCCGGGAACTTCCTCACCGGGGGCATCCGACAATGCCCGGCGCACCGCATCACGGGCGTCGCCGAGATCGCTGAGCGCAATCAGGTGCACTTCCCTCTTGTTGAACATGTCCGTTCCCTCTCGCTCGCCGACCGCCCGCAATCGCCATCCAGCGATAAGGGCGAATGACCGATCTCGCGGTCACGCTACAGGGCGCCTTGGGCGCCCCTGCCGCGGTCCGGAAGAATCCCGCCGGCGATGCCAACTTTGCAGCCTTCGAACCTGAGCCAAACTCTTGGCGCCCGGAAGTATTGCCGCAGATCGGTCCCTGCAGGCAAAGGATAGGAGTTACTTTGCCGCGCGAGCGTGTGGTGGACTGGCTCAGGCCTGAGCGCGGGACGACGGAAACGAGGAATTGGTGAATCACGAGAACGATCCGGGATTGCGTCCGATCCTGACCTGGAAGGACGGTCTCACACTCGTTGTGGCCGCCGTTGTCGGCATATCGTCCATAGCGGTGAAAGCACGCCTTCCGCTGATCCTGGGACTACGTCACAGTTCCAGGATTCCGGACAGCAGGACACTGCACCGCTGAATACGATGTCTTCTCACACGAGGTGGAACAAGCGAATGTCAGTCGCCCGCAACAAAACTGCCCCAGGCCTGCGGCTGGGCGCCGACCTCATCAACGGCGCCCGCCTCCAGTTGGCCGTCGCAGCCCTGCTCGCGCTGATATCCACCGCCGCGACACTGGCCGTGCCCCTGATGGTCAGAGACCTCGTGGAAGCCCTGTCCGGAACCGGTGGACTCATCTGGCCGGTCACCTCGATGGCCGCCGTCGCCATCGTCGGCGCCCTCACCGCCACCGTCTCGGGCTACCTGCTCGCCCGCATCGGCGAAAAGATGATCCTGCGCCTGCGCTCCCGCGTCATGGAACACACCATGCGCCTCCCCCTGCGCGAAGTGCGCACCCAAGGCCCGGGCAACCTCGTCACACGCGTCACATCCGACGCCATGATGCTCCGCTCCGTCATCGACGTCGGGGCGATCCAACTGCCGCTGTCCACGATCACCGTCGTGGCCACCCTGGTCGTCATGAGCATCCTGGACTGGGTCCTCGTGCTCATCACCGTGGGATCCTTCGCGCTGGCCGGCGCCGCCATCGGCCTGGTCATCGTCCGCGTACGCCGCAGCATCGACACCCAGCAGACCGCCCTGGGTGAACTCGCCCAGCGCTTCACCGCCACCCTGGCCTCCCTGCCCACCATCAAGGCCTACCGCGCCGAGGACCGCGCCACCCAGGCCCTGACCCAAGACGCCTCCGACCTGACCGACTCCACCCTCTACAGCGCCCGCCTGCAGTCCCTCATCGGACCCGTCATGGGCCTGGGACAGCAGATCGCCCTGGTCAGCATCATCCTCGGCGGCGGCGCCCGCATGGCCGCCGGCGACCTGACCATGCCGGACTTCATCGCCTTCCTCCTCTTCCTGCTCCAGCTCGTCGCCCCGGTCGCCGTCGTCGCCTCCAGCATCAGCCAGCTCCAGGCCGGTCTCGCCGCACGCTCACGGTTCGACGAACTGCTCTCCCTGCCCCAGGAATCCGCCGGTACGGCCACCACCAGCCCCGTCCCCGTCCAGGACGCCCCCGGTGTCGAGTTCACCAACGTGACCTTCGCCTACGACGACGAGCCCATCCTGGGAAACCTGACCTTCTGCGCCCCCCGCCGCGGCCTCACCGCACTTGTCGGGCACTCAGGCGCCGGAAAGTCCACCGTCCTGACTCTGATCGAACGCTTCATGCACGCCGACCAGGGCACCATCCGCCTCCTCGGCCACAACCTGCACGACTGGCCGCTGGACGACCTGCGCCGCCGCGTCGCCTACGTCGACCAGACCTTCACCCTGCTCGAGGGCACCGTCCGCGACAACCTGCTGCTGGGCAGCGACTCCGCCCTCAGCGACGACGCACTCCTCGACGCACTCGACGCCGTGGCACTGCGCGACGAGGTCCTGCGGCTCCCCGGCGGCCTCGACACCGTCCTCGGGCGCGGCACTGATCTCTCGGGCGGACAGCGCCAACGCCTGGCCCTGGCCCGCGTGCTGCTCACCGACGCCGACGTGGTCCTGCTGGACGAACCGACGTCCCAGCTGGACAGCATCAACGAACAGCGCCTGCGCGATCTGGTCACCCGGCTCGCCCAGAACCGTGCCGTGGTGGTCGTGGCGCACCGACTGTCCACCGTCCAGCACGCCGACCACGTACTCATCATGCAGTCCGGCCACGCGCTGGATGCCGGAACGCACCAGGAACTGCTGTCACGCTGCCCGGAGTACCAAGACCTCGTCCGCAACCAGCAGTGGTCGGCGGACGGGCACGTGGTTCTGCAGGACGTCCTCGCGTAGCGCATGCGCAGCGCGGCGGCCCGGCTCATTGTGTACCGCCGATGACAGGCCGGCACGGCGCCCCTGGGCGAAACCCATGAGGAGGGGCTCCGCCATTCAAGCCGATTGCCGGCCGGGCAGGCGGTATCCGGAAAGGCCTACTCGTTGAGCGACGTTGCATCCTCCACGATCCGGGTGCTCCTGGTCGATGCTGATCTGCACCTTCGAACTGTCCTGGCTCAGCTGCTGGACATCCAGGAGGGCCTGCAGATCGTGGCCACCGCCGCTTCCCGGCAGGAAGCACTGGACGAGGCACGGCAGCACCGCCCGGAGGTCGTGGTGCTTGCCTCGCGTGTCCAAGGGGGTGACAGCCTGTCACTGCTCTCGGCTCTTCAGGAGCAGTTGCCGAACTGCGCGGCCGTATTCCTGACCGCCGACGCCGACGGCATCCCCCTGGCAGACGCTCTGTCCGCAAAGGCCCGGGCCGTCCTACCGAGAGGGTCGCCCGGGCAACAGGTGGCAGAGGGCATCCGTACCGTGCATACCGGAGGCCGCTACATCGACGGGCAGTGTGTCGCTGACGCCATAGGGGCGGGTCACACGATCTCGTGAAGGTGGCCCGAAGTAGTTCCCGCAGCAGCCACGGCGGGCGGGAGACGCCGCGCACCAGCTCCGGACTCGCCCGCCACCCCGCCGTGGGTGAGCCGGGCGCCTTCGGCGTCCCCCGGACGGACCGGCCGCGGGGCCGGCGGGCGCCCGGTGGCCGAGAGTGGGGGGAGGCACCGTGCCCAGGGGGCGACACCACGCCGGAGGCGTACAGACATGGGACTCTTCGACTTTTTGAAGTCAGACAGGAAGAAGCGGCAGGAGGGCGCCGGGAAGGCGCAGGAGCAGGTCGAGCAGCGGGCGCCGGGCCCCGCAGCCCCCCCACCCGACCCCCCCCCCCCCCCCCCCGCCCCCCACGCACAGAATA